>CAMQRG010000005.1 GCA_947036475.1 uncultured Clostridia bacterium | reverse complement strand
ATCTACACGGAAGGAGTCGTCGGCAGCGTCAGATGTGTATAAGAGACAGGCTTTGTCACCTCATCATAATTCGCCAGCTTCTCCGCCTCAAATACAATCTGCACATTTTTGAAAAATGAGCCGTCGTTCAGTTCAATAAAGCCGAAGTTTTTGGAAACGCGCATCGTGCGTATCCAGCCGCCGAGGGTAATCTCCCTGTCCACAAAATCCGCTGTCTGGCGGTAAAGTGATTTTATCATTGTCAAATCCATAACGGTACTTCCTTTCCTGTGTTTATCGTTTCCCTCTATTGTAGCCGTTCCGGCACGAAAAGACAACTCTTTTCCCCGAGAAAATAAAAAAACCTTCACCGTTTCCGCAGGATACGGCGGGAATGGCTCGGACAGTCCTCCGGTGCGGCTTTTATGACTTCCAGTTCCCCCGCCTGCACCATTGCATCTATGCGTCCAGACAGCAGCCCGTCATGAAGCCCCATCTGGCTGTGGCTCATCACGCGCCCAATCAGGCGTCCCTGCAAAAACTCTTCCCCCATCTGCGGCAGTTCCGCGCGGATAAAGCAGTCATAAAAATCCTCCGGCACGCTGACAAGCCGTCGGTTTATTTCGGCACGAAGCGGGGCGTTTTCCTCCTGAAGTTCCTGCCAGTGCCACGCCGCGGAACGGCGCACGTTGAGGGATACCGCCTGTTCCTGCGGGATGAGGCATTCCTCTGGTGAAACCTCCCCCCAGCAGTTATGCGCGACCAGTTCGTCTTTTCCCGTTTCTACATACAGGGGGAGCTTTGCCGCACTGACAGGGCAGTCCGGCATACCGTCCAGCTGCGCCATCAGCCAGTAAAAACCGCACAGCTCGTCCGGCTGTCTGCTGTACCAGACACGGACGGCCTCCCCTTCCGCCGCGCGTTCCAGCAGGGTTTGATAAGACGCGGCGGCTTCTTTCATCTGCCGGTCAATCTGTTCCCTGCATTCATCAAGGTCAAACGTACACAGCCTGCGAAGGACGTTCCGCCGCGCCTGCCCCGGCGTGCTGTCTGAAATATCGCCGATGCTCCACACCAGCGGGAAGCAAAGGATTTCCCTGTTCGCAAAGCCCTTTGAAATCCGCAAATAACCATACGCGCTTTCACTGAATGTTATTTCCAACACAATCCCCTCCTGTCCGTTTACCGGTGTTCCCGCTCCAAATCCAGCAGGAATTTCTTTTTATCCAGCCCGCCGCCGTAGCCGACCAGTTTTCCGTCGCTCCCAATGACCCGGTGGCAGGGCACAATTACGGATATGGGATTGCGGTTGTTCGCCATTCCCACAGCGCGCGCCGCTTTCGGATTGCCGGCCGCCGCGGCAATTTCCCCATACGCCCGCGTTTCGCCGTAGGGAATTTCTCGCAGAGCCGACCAGACCTTTTTCTGGAACTCTGTCCCCTTTGGGCAAATCGGCAGGTCAAAGGTTTTCCGCTTCCCCGCAAAATATTCTTCCAGCTGTTGTCTGCACTGTGCAATCAGCGGCGTTTCTTCTAAAACCGCTTCGGCAGGCAGTTCTGTCCGGAACGTCGCCTGCGTCAAACAGCCGTCCTCCTCTGCAATCCCGATTCTGCCGACAGGTGTATCATAAAAAAATATTTTCTCCATGTCAGTTTTCCTCCCTCTGTCCGCGCAAAAGGGCAATTTCCTGCGCATAGCCGTCCAGTTCATTCGGCGTTTCCAAGTAAAACGGCAAATTCCGCAGTTTCGGGTGGTTAATGACCCTTGTAAGCCCTTCCAGCCCCAGCGTGCCTTCGCCAATCTTTTCGTGCCTGTCCTTATGGCTGGCAATAGGGTTTTTGCTGTTGTTCAGGTGTATGGCGTGCAGACGTTCCAGCCCGACAATGCTGTCAAACTCCGCAAGCACGCCGTCCAAATCCTGCAAAATATCATAGCCTCCATCGTAAACATGGCAGGTATCCAGACAAACGCCAAGCCGCTCCTTTTGCTCCGTTTTGTCTATAATCGCACGCAGTTCCTCAAATGTCCGACCAACCTCACTGCCCTTGCCCGCCATGGTTTCCAGCAGTATCGGCGTTTTTCCGCCCTCCGAAAGAATATCATTCAGCGCGTCCGCAATCAGCGCAACGCCCGTTTCCGCGCCCTGCCTGACGTGGCTGCCCGGGTGGAAATTAAACATCACATTGGGCAGAAGTTCCAGCCGCGCCAAGTCCTCTTTAATGGTCTGGCAGGCAAATTCCCGCAGTTCCGGTTTTGCCGCACAAAGATTCATGGTATAAGGCGCGTGGGCCAGCAAAGGGCCGAAGCACTGTTCCTGTGAAAAAGCCAGAAATGCTTCAATATCTGCCAGATCCAGAGCCTTTACCGAGCCGCCGCGCGGGTTACGGGTAAAAAACTGGAACACGTTCGCGCCGATTTCCGCCGCCTGCCTGCCCATGGCAAGGTAGCCCTTCGCCGATGAAAGGTGGCACCCAATCCAGAACATAAAAATCCCTCCTTGCTGCTTGTGTAAAGACCTTGGAGGCTCTGCCTCCTCCGCAAAACCTTGAGGGCTCTGCCCTCAATCTCCCGCCCGCTTTCTTTCGGAGAAAGCGGGGCAAAGAACTTTATTGCGGGAAACTACGTTTCCCGTAAAAAATGATAAATTCGAAATAATTTTCCAGTCAGACATTGCGTATCTGGAGGGTAATCCCCGATATGTCCCGCGGTCTTTTAGTCTTTCAATCTTCAACAGTAAAAATTTCTTCAATCGGAACACCAAATACCTTCGCAATGTTCCATGCCAACACCAGCGAAGGGTTGTACCTGCCGCTTTCAAGGTTCCCGATGGTTTCCCGCCGGACGTCCACAAGCCTTGCAAGCTGTTCCTGTGTCATATCATGTTTTGCCCTGTATTCTTTGATGCGGTTTTTAATCATTTTCCGCACCCCTTCGCTCTTTCCATTCCAGAAAAACCAGCATGAACGTAAAAACCAGCACAGACACCGCAAAGCTCAATGCGAACGCTGCGGCAACTCCCTTGACTCTGCCAATCAGGTAAGTACACGCATATATAAAAGGAATAAGCGACAGCATTTCCGCCATAAACGCTGCTGTTGCAGCTTTCTGCACGTTCAGCCGGAAAAATTCGTCCGGAAATACCCAAAAATAACGCAGGTAATACGCAAAGCCAAAAAAGCCATACAACCCCTTATTTCCTGTCCGCCAGCCAAAAACCGCAATAATGGCAAGCAAGGATAAAAGCCCCAGATAATTCATTCGTTGTTTCATAAAATCCCTCCTTCGGAATGTGGTATATTTATCATATTATGATAGAAATATACCACACTATCCATCGAAGGTCAAGCACTAAAGAATTGCGGGCAGCCTCCTGCGGGGCAATAGAACAGAACCCTACTGTTTTACTTTCCTTTCTGCATGATGTCAATAATCGTTGCGTCCATCGGCGACATGCCCTCGTCAGAAATGCGCCCGAGGTTCTTTTCCGTCTGCTCCGCAGATGACCCAATCACCCCGAAATTATGCGGGATTTCCACACCCTGCACAGCCAGCATCGCCGCAAGGAACGCCGTATATACACCAGACGATGCTTTCAGCACACAGCCCGTACTGCCGCCGTCGCAAATCATGCCGGTCAGGTCAGCCGCCATATGGTCCATCGCCGCGGAAACTTCCTTCGCGCCGCCGCCCATCAGATATGTAATACCAGCCGCCGCGCCGCTGCCGCCGCCCAGCACGCACCCGCAAAGTGCAGAAAGCCTGCCCGTATAATGCTTGCTGAATATCGTCACAAGCCCGCTCAGCGCAACTGCCCGCAGAATTTCCTCCTCAGGCGCACCGCTGCTGCGTCCATAAGAAACCACAGGCATGGAGCAGAGAATCCCATGCGAACCACTGCCCACAATACTCATCGCCGGAAACGACAACCCCGCAAGCCGCGCGTCCATGGCACAGCAGGTCAGTTTCTGCGCCGCATACATCATATCGTCCCCCAGCGCGCCCTTCTGCCGGAATGCGGAAAGCGTTTTCCAAATGCCAAGCCCAACGCCTTTTTCCCCCTCCGCCGAAAGCGCGCAGTTCATTTCTATCATTTCTTTCACACAGTCCAGCTCCGAAATCGGCACAGTTTTCGCATACCGCACCATATCCTCTACTGTTACCGAATCAAAATCAAATGCCGCCGCGCTGGTTTCGCTTTCCGCAGCCTTTTCCTTCTGGAATAAAACTTCCTTATCCTTTGCGGCATAGACAATATTGCTGTGAAAATCCTCAATCCGCGCCACGCCTACGCCGTTTTCCGTCGTAACCTCCGCTTCAATGAATATACTGTCCTTCGTTTCGTTTACGCATATTTCAATCGGGATTTCCAAAGCTTTCGCCTTCGCGACGTGTTCCGGCGAGATATGCTTCAGGCATTCCAGTCCCAGCGTCCAATCGCCGCCAAGCGCACCCAGAGCCGCCGCCATTTCACAGCCCAGTTCTTCCGTACCTGGAATGGCGCAGGAAAAGGCGTTTTTATACATACCGCCATTCATTGTCATTTCAATGTGCAGCAGCTTACCGCCCACAGCATCATATGCCCGCGCCGCCGCAAGCGCGATTGCACCCACCTCCGTTACGCCCAAAGCCGGTTTCAGTTCGTTTTTCAGTAAAGATGTAAAATCAAATTCTGCCATTGTGCATTCTCCTTCCGTTTTGTCAGGTAGTGTCGTCATAAGTCATGTATACGTATTTCCGAGCATAATTGGGGCGGATTTCAGGCAAAAATTCGCAGGCGTACTGGCGGTACGGCAAGAATTTTTAACGAAAAAGCCGACAAAATTTGCCGGAAAGGCGTGTGCAGGCACTTGTGACGACACTGCCTAGGGCAATTGACTTCAGCCATACCGCCTTTTACGGGTTTCTTTTGTTTTTATAGTATAAGGGAAATTCCGGCTTTTTTCCAGAAATTCTTTTTCTGTCCGTTATTGCAGGGGAAGGTTCTCCGGCCTTCTGATAATACCCCATTCGGAATCTATCGTTGCAGTCCCCTGCTTTGTTTTGTTATAAACCACCGCATAACCGTCCTCAAAATCCTCCGCATGGTCGAACACGGGCGCAATCACCCAGTTGTATCCCTCGTCCACATAGCCGTATTTCTCTGTTGCCTTGTCCTGGAACACCATCAGCCCTTCTACGCTGGCGGTAAGCCATTCTGTTTTTTCCTCTGGAATTTTCCCGTCCGCATTGTAATATGTAAGCAAATGCGCATGTCCTCCGGTATACTCCGCAATTTCCTCCACCACCATGATGCCGTCAAGCTGCCTGTTATAAAACGCTCCATAATACATCCGTTTGCCCTCTGTAATCAGCCTTGTTTTCCTTCCCGTTTTGTCAATCGCCCATGTTTTTATTTCTGTTTCCCCCTTCCCTTCCATTACAAACGCCACCCCATTGTAAAAATCGCTTGCCCAGTCATATTGCAGGGGAATGACCTCCCGTCCATTTTGGTCAATATATCCCCATTTCCCATGAATCTTCACAGCCGCCAGCCCTTCTCGGAACGGCCCACACCGTTCATATTTTGCAGAAATCACAAGATTGCCGCTTTTATCAATATATCCCCAGTATTCTTGGTAATTGGGCTCCCCTGACGTCAGGGTTTGCGGGCAGACCGCCGCCAGCCCTTCCGAAAAAGGCTCTGTTTCCCCGAATTTCGCGGGGATTACCATTTCTCCATTCACATTGACAAACCCAAATCCAGCCCCGTTCCCTAACGAAACCCCTGCCAGCCCTTCCGAAAATGGCTCAATGTAGCCGCCCTCCCCCGAAAAGATGGTTTCCCCATTCTCGTCCACGACTTTCTCCCTATCTTCCTCTTTATTTTTATTATAATCTCTCACCATGAAGCGGTCTTCTCCCAAATATCCCACTCCTATCCCCGCTTCATAGGACCGGATTACCTTTCCTGCGCTGTCCAGAATATCCCGCTTTGTTGAAACACTGCCAATTTCTGCGGAAAAATACCCGCCGCCTAAATTTTCGATTCGCTCATATTTCCGGGTCGGCTTCAGGATATATTCCGGTTCTGCGCCTTTTCCAGCAGGGATATGCTCCGGCAGTTCTTCGATTTCCAATTCCTGCCCCGAAAACTGAAACGACGCCGTCTGCGTCCCGCTGTCCCATGTCATTACTCCTGCGGCATATCCGTGTCCCTCCAAGGCGGCTCTCCAGCCCCGCAGCGGCAGGAACAGCTCTCCCCTGAGGATTTCCAGCGACCCCGAAAGCTCCACTTTACTCCCATTCCGGTACATTTCATTCTTCTCCGTATCAAATCCCAAAATCGTTGTTCCCGCATAACCGGTTATCTGACCTCCTTCTTCCCTATCCCAGTTTGATTTGGCGTCTTTTTCCAATAAATCCAGAAGCGGTTCTGCCGGAAGCATGACATAGCCGTCCTTTTTATAAACCTCCATGTCTTTTGGCAGAGGAATCTCCTCCCCGTCCACCGTGAAGCTGGTTTCCCCGACCTTCGCCGTAATCGTATGCGTCACGTCCTTAATTTCCCAGTCCAATGCTTGCACAGGGGCGGGAGCCGTCACCATGAGCACGCATAACGCAATACAAATGTTTCGTTTCATAACAATTCCTCCTTTGCAGCATCTTACGGTTTTTTAATAATTCCATACTCTATTGTCCCATCACTCATATACTTGCCTACAACAGCATAACCGTCCTTGAAATTCCCCACATAGCCGAATGAAGGCGCAATCACCCAGTTCAACTCTCTGTCCGCATATCCCATTCGATATGTTTTTTCGTCCATGACAGCCACCAGTTCTTCGGAAGGGTTATTCTCCAGCCAAACCTCATTCTCCGCAGAAAGTTCCCCATATACATCATAAAAACTATGCAGTCGCACCGTATCACCATAAGGCATCTCTATCATTTCCTGCCTTTGCAGGAACGAAGCGTTCTCCTTATACGGCAGGATTGCCCCCTGCCCAACCAGCCAGAGCTTTTCGCCTGTTTTGTCAATCACCCATGTCTGGGTTCCCTCCGAACCGTATTCCGTCACAAATGCTTTCCCATTTTGAAAGCCTGTTGCGTGCAGATACTGCGGCGGAATGACTTCCTGCCCTTCTTTGTCAATGAATCCGTGCCGGCCGTCCCGAATCACGTGCGCCAAACCCTCCCGGAAGGAATCCGCATACTCAAATTCTGCTTTTACCGCCAGTCTGCCTTTTTTATCGATATATCCCCATTTTTCCTTTTTCCCCTTTTCTGTGCAGACAGCCGCCAGCCCTTCCGAAAACGGCTCCGCGTCATACAAAACAGGCGTTTTTAACCGCGTTCCCGTCCTGTCCACAAAGCCCCATTGTTCTTTATCCCGCTCCTTTTCCCTGACAGGCGCAAGCCCCTCTGAAAATTCGCCGATATTCCAGCTGTTTGGCAGGGCAAAGGCTGTTTCCCCGTTCACTTTCACAATTTTCCGCCACATTTTTTCCACAGAGGATACCTCGAAGCACCCTTCGCCGAGATTCCTGATGAAAACGGCTTCCGTATAGGTTTGCAGTCTGTTTCCTTCGGTGTCTAAAAGAAACGTAATTCCGCCCCTTCCTGCCGCCTCAAAATATCCGCCGCCAATGTTTTCGATTGTTCCGTACCCCTGTGTCAGCTGCATGGTATAAACAGGCTGTGTGCCCGTTCCTGTCGGCTCAGGCTTTTTCTCCCGTCCTTCTATTTTCAGCTCTTTCCCGCTCAGGCATATGGAGGCCGTCCGCGTACTGTTGTCCCAGCGGATACCATCGCCCGACGCCGTATAGCCGTACAGCCCCAATATATTCTGCAACGCCTGAGGAGATACGAACACTTCCTCATCTTGCAGTTCCATTTTCCCCGGCTGTTCTATATAGTCGCCATTCCCCCCGTAAACAAATGCTGATGCCTTTGTATCCATCATGACGGGCCCCCCATAGTTCATATAAAGCACAGCCCTGTCCCTGGTCCTTCTTATGCTGGCATTCCAGTCTATCGCCTTCGCAATCTCCAGCAGCGGCAGCATAATGCGCCCGTCTTTGGTGTAAACCGTCCGGCCCTCCGGCAGAGTAATTTCTTTTTCGTCCACCATTAAACTGTTTTCCCCGACCTTTGCCGTAACCGTATGCGTCACGTCCTGAATTTCCCATTCCAACGCCTGCGCCGCCGCAGGTGCCGCCAGTAAAAGCATCGCCACAGCAAAGCAAATTTCTTTTTTCATTGCAAACCCTCCTTTTCCATACAGGAACAGCCGCCATTGCGGGCGTTACCATAAGAAAATTTAAAAAATTTTCTCAGGCAACTGCCGTCGGCGTTTGCCTCTTTTTATAACTACATCGTAGCACACCGGACATATTGCGGCAATGAACGCCGGATATTTGTAAGAAAACTGTAAGATTCTGCAAACTGAAATCCATTCTGTCCTGTTTCTTCATATTCTGCATAATTTTCATTCTGCTTTTTTCAAAATTTTCATCGAAAATTACAAACCATCTGTCGAATCCTGTTCCTGAACTCCCCCTTGCCTTATCCCGCGCAAAAACGTATACTGTATGATAGAAAATATAAAATTTTTACAGCCAGAGAAAGGAGCGACCGCATGAAACTGTCTTTGATTCAGCTGAAAACCGCCGCTGCGCCGGAGGAAAACCTTGCCAGAATACTTCCCCTTCTGAAGCAGGCAAAAGCGGAGGGCGCGGACTTGGCGGTACTGCCGGAAATGTGCGCCTGCCCCTATGAAAATGCCGCGTTTGTACGCTATGCCATGGAACTGGACGCACCGTTTTTGCAGAAACTTGCAGAGGCAGCAAAAGAGCTGGACTTATATCTTGTAGCGGGTTCTGTGCCGGAGAAATACAAAAACAAAATTTACAATACCTCTATTGTGTTTGACCCCAAAGGACACCGTATCGCCTTCCACCGTAAAATGCACCTGTTTGATATCAACATTGAGGGCGGACAGTATTTTATGGAATCCGATACCTTCACCCCCGGCGACCAGCTGACAACCTTTGAAACACCCTGGGGGCGCTTCGGGCTGATGATTTGCTATGATATTCGTTTTCCGGAGCTGGCACGCCTGCTTGTATTGGAGGGCGCAGACGCCATCATCGTCCCCGCCGCGTTCAATATGACAACAGGCCCTGCCCATTGGGAACTTTCTTTCCGGGCACGTGCGCTGGATAACCAGATTTTCATGGCAGGCTGCGCCCCTGCGCGGGATATCAACGCTTCCTACCATTCCTGGGGCCATTCCATCGTCACAGACCCATGGGGGACAGTGCTGGGCCAGCTGGAAGAAAAAGAGGGCATACTGACTGTGGAATTGGATTTCTCAAAAGTGGAAAAAGTAAGGCGGGAACTGCCCCTGTTGAAACACAGGCGGACGGAACTATATGGAATCGGCTCTGTAATGTCCAGAACAGATACGAATTGGAGATGATTTGATTTGAAACAGGAAACCATATACCTTGCGGGCGGGTGCTTTTGGGGAACGGAGCACTACCTGAAAACCCTTCCCGGCGTGCTTTCGACGCGTGTGGGCTATGCTTTTGGCAAAAAGGAAGGCGAAAGCCGCGCACTGCCGGAAACGGTCACCTACGAGGAGGTCTGCGCGCACAGCGGCCATGCCGAAACCGTCGAGGTCATTTTTGACGCAGACGTCCTCCCTCTCTCGGAGCTTCTGCGGGAATATGCCTACACCATCGACCCGACTTCGCTTGGCAGGCAGAGTATGGATATCGGCGTGCAGTACCGTACCGGAATCTATTCTCTGACAGAAAAACAGCATCAGACTGCCGCCGCTTTCCTTGCGGAACTGCAAAAGGAATATACCCAGCCCATCATGGTGGAAAATCTGCCCCTTCTGCAATTTATCCCGGCAGAGGAATACCATCAGGCTTATCTGGAAAAGAACCCCGGCGGCTACTGTCATATCAATTTTGCAAAAATTGCAAAACTGAAACAGAAAGTCGTTAACCCTGAAAAATATCACGCCAAAACAACGGCAGAACTGGAACAGACCCTGACCCCGATTCAGTTTGCCGTCACACAGCGGAACGCCACCGAGCCGCCTTTTGAAAACGAATACTGGAAAACGGGACGGCGCGGGCTTTATGTAGACATCACAACAGGAGAGCCGCTTTTTTCCTCAAGGGATAAATTCCCCTCCGCCTGCGGCTGGCCTGCCTTTGCCAAACCCATCGACCCAAACACTATCAATGAATATGATGACCTTTCTTTCGGCATGGTACGCACCGAAGTCCGCAGCCGCGTCGGGAATGCGCATCTGGGACATGTTTTCGGCGATGGTCCCGCAGAACTGGGCGGTCTGCGTTACTGCATCAACAGCGCGTCACTGCGCTTTATACCGGAAGAAGAACTGGAAAAAGCCGGATACGGAGAATTTCGGCACTTCCTGTAAAGATACAGAAAAGGACGAAACCTATGCCGCATTGGAACAGCCGGGGACTGCGGGGCAGTTCCCTCGAAGAATTGATAAACTTTACAAACGAGCGCTACCGCAGGGACGGACTTGCCCTGCTCCAGAAAATTCCCACACCCATCGTCCCTGTGCAGATAGACCCTGAAAGCCGCAATATCACGCTTGCTTATTTCGAGAAAACAAGCACAGTGGATTATATCGGCGCGGCGCAGGGTGTGCCGCTGGCGTTCGATGCAAAGGAAACGGCGCAGAAACACCTCCCTTTGCAGAATATACACGCACACCAGATTGCTTTTCTGGAAGAATTTCAGAAACAGCGGGGGCTTTCTTTCCTGCTGGTACATTTTTCCACGCAGGACGAATATTTCCTCCTGCCTTTTGCAACGCTCAAAGCATACTGGGAGGCGGCGGAACAGGGCGGCCGGAAATCCATTCCATATGAAGCCTTTGAACAGAAATACCAGATTCGCCAGACTGGCGGCACACTGCATTACCTGAACGCCGTCAGCCTGTATCTGGAAGAAATAGAAAACGGACAGGGAAGTGAGGAATTATGCTGAAACGGTCATCGGTAGAAAATATCATAACAGCCGCGCTGGAAACAGGTGCGGATTTTGCCGAACTTTATGCTGAGCAGACGGAACAGGGCAGCATCGGCATGGTAAACGGCAGAGTAGAAACGGCGCAGAGCGGCCTTATCTGCGGCGCAGGCATACGTTTGTTTTTCGGAACGCAGGCAATTTATGGTTATGCGAACGATATGTCGGAGAAAAATCTGATACAGATTGCACGCGGCTGTGCAGAAGCAATGAAAAGCAGCGTCCGGCACAGCCGGAAAAACTGGCGGGAATCGGTGCGTCCCTGTATCAATCCCATTCGTATTCTGCCGAAAAACACTGCGAAATCCCAAAAGGCAGAATACCTCCGGCTGGCGGCAGAAGCGGCAAAAGCATACTCCCCCGCAATCACACAGACCCGCACAGGGTTTCTGGAGGTTTCCAAACACGTCCTTGTTGCCAATTCCGAGGGTGTCTGGGGCGAGGAGGACCGAGTGCGTACGCGATTTACGGTAGAAGCAGTCGCGTCCTCCGCTTCGGAAAAACAGAGCGGCCATTTCGGGCCCGGCGGTTCTGAGGGCATGGAGCTTTTTGAGCGCATCAATGTAGAGGAAACCGCACGGGAGGCCGCCCGCATTGCCGTTACCATGCTGGGTGCAAAGCCCTGTCCCGCCGGAAAATTCCCCGTAGTGATTGACAACGGTTTCGGCGGTGTGATATTCCATGAAGCATGCGGGCATGGACTGGAAGCCACAGCAGTCGCCCGGAACGCCTCTGTTTTTGCAGACAGGCTGGGCCGGCAAATCGCCTCACCGCTTGTAACGGCAATCGACGATGGAACAATCCCCAACGCATGGGGTTCCTCCGCTATGGACGATGAGGGCACGCCAACCGCGCGGAACGTGCTGATTGAAAACGGCATATTAAAGTCCTATCTTGTCGACCGTCTGAACGGCAGGAAGATGGGCGCGGCAATCACAGGCTCTTCCCGCAGGCAGGACTACCGCTTTGCCCCCACCAGCCGTATGACAAATACCTGCATCGCCCCCGGCAAAAGCACGCCGGAGGAAATCATCGCTGCCACAGAATACGGACTTTATGCCAGACAGATGGGCGGCGGCAGCGTAGACCCTGCGACAGGCTCTTTCAATTTCGCCGTTCTTGAGGGTTATATGATACGAAACGGAAAAATTGCCGAGCCTGTGCGCGGCGCAACGCTCATTGGCAAAGGTCCGGAAGTGCTCTGGGATATTGACATGGTCGGAAACAATCTGGAACGGGCGCAGGGAATGTGCGGCAGTAAAAGCGGCTCCATTCCTACGGACGTTGGACAACCCATGCTGCGGGTCAGCCGCATGACAGTAGGCGGAAGGGGGTAATACTTTGGAACGCAACGAATTTTTAGAACAGCTGACAAAAGCCGCAAAGGCAGAAGGTTTTACCGACTGTGAAACGTATTACCAGCAGGCCGACAGCTTTGAAGTGCTGGTTTTGGAGGGTAAAGTCTCCCATTATGAAAACAGCCGTACAGAAGGCGTTTCTTTTCGCGGGAATATCGGAGGGCGTACAGGCTACGCCTATACGGAACAGCTGAAAGCAGATGCCATTCCTTTCCTTGTCAACGCGGCAAAGGAAAACGCCGCTCTGCTCCCGCCGGAAGACGCAGAGGAACTTTATCCCGGCGAAAAAGAATATCCTGTTTTGCAGGGAATCCATGAAGGACTGGAACGGCTGTCCGTCAGCGAAAAAATAGACGCGGCAAAGCGCATGGAGCAGGCCGCGCTTGCCGGTGCGGAGGAAGTTGCCCTGCTGGATTACTGCGTACTGGGGACGGCACGCGTGGAAACGGCAATCCGCAACAGCCGCGGGCTGGACGTTTCTTTTGCTAAAAATTACGCTACCGCATTCGTTTCCGCAATCGCCCGCAAAGGGGACGAAACAAAAACAGGCTCATATTTCTGGAAAGACCAGGACTGGAACGGTTTCGACCCTGAAAAGACCGGACGCGAAGCCGCAAGGCGCGCGGCTATGCAGTTGGGCGCGGCCTCCGTTCTCAGCGGGAAATACGATGCTGTTTTGTATGGCGAAACGATGGTTGCCCTGCTGGGCGCGTTCTGCGGCATATTTTACGCGGAAAACGTGCAGAAAGGCTTTTCCCTTCTGGACGGAAAACTGGGGCAGAATATTGCCTCCACCGCTGTCACACTGCGGGACGATGCACTCCTGTCCGGCGGATATGCCTCCACACCATTCGACAGCGAAGGCGTTTCCGGCAAAAATAAAGCTGTAATCGAAAACGGTACACTGCGTACATTCCTGTATAACCGGAAATCCGCAAAAGCAGACGGCGTGGAATCAACCGGAAACGGCTTTAAAGCCGCCCTGACCGCGCCCGTCAAAACAGCCTGCACCAACTTCTATCTGCAAAAAGGCTCGAAAAGCCGGGACGAGTTGTTTGAAGCCCTCCAAAACGGGCTTTTCATCACCGACCTCATGGGTCTGCACGCAGGCACGAATACCGTATCCGGCGATTTTTCGCTTTCCGCAAGCGGCTTTCTTATAGAAAACGGGAAACTCGGGCGGCCTGTAGAGCAGATTACCATAGCGGGAAATTTCTACCGTCTGCTGGAAGATATTGAAGATGTCGCGAATGATATGTATTTCAGTTCCGGAGGGAAAGGCTCCCCGTCCGTACTTGTGCGCGGGCTGGATGTTGCCGGAATGTAAATAAAATACTATTCGTCCCCTTACATCTGGATAGTCGGAACGGACATAGAACGGAAATTGTTAACGGCAGATAGATGTGCTATACTTGGGTCAACAAACTGACTGACAAAATCGGGTTAGAAAGGAGTGGTTACATGCTTCATTGGATTGCAATCGTGTTAGGAATTCTTTTTGTCGCTTGCCAGCTCTTTTACGCTTTTATGATAATTTGCTCTTTAATTGAGAACACAGGAAGACCAATTTTCAGTATCATTATAGGTGCCTGCCATTCCGCTTCGCCAGTCGTATTCGTTTTTGAGGGCTATCAATACCTTTTACGGCAAATCGCACAACACGGAATATTAAAAGCGTCTTTAGGTGCAATAATCTGTTTTCTCGTTTACTTTTTCATTGTTTCAATTTGGAACAGAGTGGTATTAGGTTATGTTCCAGAAGAGTGGAAAATGGCACTTTTAACTTTAGCCCAAGTTTTGATTACTGCTGTTTTTCTCTATGGTTTTGTATACTTCTAAAGGCATATGGGTCTATGTATATGTAATTCCAGTTTATCAAGCTCAAAACATGGCGGCGGTGATAGGTATAAACTATCCCGCCGCCCTGCTTGTTACCGTTCCATATCCTGTACTTATTTTTTGTCCTCAAATCTACCCCCTTTATATCCATCAAGCCGCTTTCCGCTTTCCTTCCCGCAGAACCCGCAAAATCTGCACAGCCGCCGTCGGCAGGAACGCAAACCCGATAATCTTCCAAATATCTGCGCCTGTCAAAGCGTTGCTGATGTCAAACAGCCCATGCAGTCCTGGAATCAGAAGCACAGCCATCAGGAACAGCACGCCGACCGCAAACGCCCCAATGCTGTAAAGGTTGCCCGGCAGGTGGAACACAGAACGGCTCCCCCGGCAGTTGAACCCATGGAACAGCCGCGCCATGCAGAGCGTCGCAAACGCCATTGTACACGCCATTTCGCCGCTTATCCGCAGTCCCGAATAAAAACTAGCCATTGTCGCCGCCGCAATCATGCCGCCCTGCACGCCCAATCTCCGCAGGAAATCCCCTGTCAGAATTCCTTCCGAAGCATCGCGGGGCTTTTCGCCCAACAGGTCACCTGTCGGCTTTTCCATATTCACCGCCAGAGCGGGCAGACTGTCCGTCAGCAGGTTGATAAACAGAAGCTGTACCGCCGTAAACGGCAGGGGCAGACCGAAAAGAGAGGTAAACAACACCACCAGAATCCCCGCCAGATTGCCGGAAAGCAGAAACAATATAGAATTTTTAATATTCCGGTATACGTTCCGCCCGTTCCCGACCGCCTGCACGATGGTGGCAAAGTTATCATCTGTCAGTATCATCGCCGCCGCATCTTTGGAAACCTCCGTCCCCGTAATGCCCATCGCGATGCCGATATCTGCCTGTTTCAGTGCGGGCGCATCGTTCACGCCGTCGCCCGTCATTGCCGCGATATGCCCGTTTTCCTGCCATGCCCGCACAATGCGGATTTTATGCTCCGGCGAAACGCGCGCATATACAGAAATTTCCTCCACCTGCTCCCGCAGTTCTTTATCGCTCATGCGTTCCAGTTCCGCCCCCTCCAGTGCCCTGCCGCCTTCCCGCAGTATGCCAATCTGCCGGGCGATTGCCGAAGCCGTTACTTTATGGTCGCCCGTAATCATCACAGGACGGATACCGGCACGCACACAGTCTGCCACAGCCGCTGCCGATTCCTCTCTCGGCGGGTCCATCATAGCTATCAGCCCAAGGAACGTCAAGCCGTTCTCTGCCTCCAAAGAAAGCGCGCCGCCGCCCCATTCCTTTTCTGCAAACGCCAGCACGCGAAGTCCCTGTGAAGAAAACGCGCTGTTCTGCCGCTGTATTTCCTCCCGTAAAGCGTCCGTCATTTCAGCCGTCCCCGCTTCTGTTTTTACCATGCCGCACCGCCCCAGCAGAACGTCCGGCGCGCCTTTTGTCAAAAGCAGCGTCCTTCTGCCGATTTCATGCAGGGTAGACATCAGTTTTCTGTCGGAATCAAAAGGCAGTTCCCCCATTCTCGGGTGTGCCTTGCGGATTTCTTCCTCATTTCCCCCGCTTTGACGGCAGAATGTCAGCAGGGCGGTTTCCGTCGGGTCGCCAATCTGTGTTTCCCCCCGCAATGAACCATCGTTGCAGAGTGCGCCTGCCGTTATCATTTCCCGCAAAATGCTGTTTTCCTTCGTTCCCGCTTCGTCAGCCTCCCATTCTCGCCCGTCCGCAAAGGCTTTCTGCACCGTCATGCGGTTCTGCGTCAGCGTGCCAGTTTTATCGGAGCAGATAACAGAAACACAGCCCAGACTTTCCACAGCCCTCAGGTTTTTGATAATAGCGTTTTCCTTCGCCATTTTCTGCGTGCCGATTGCCAGCCCAATTGTTACAATGGAACTGAGCGCCTCCGGAATTGCCGCCACAGCCAGCGCAACGGCAAACATCAGTGCGCCGCCCATGCCCATGCCCCGCCATACGCCCAGCGCGAACACCACAGCACAGACCGCCAGAATGATTATGGAGAGTTTTTTTGAAAAATCGTCCAGACTGCGCTGGAGGGGTGTCGCCTTTTCCTGCGCGGATTCCATTAAATGCGCGATTTTCCCCATTTCCGTATCCATACCTGTTGCCGTCACCAGCACAACGGCACGCCCATAGGAAACCAGAGAGCCGCTGTAAACCATATTCAGCCTGTCCCCCAGAGGCAGTTCCTCCTCCGAAATCTCCCCGTCTGTTTTGTTGACATTCTCCGATTCGCCTGTCAGCGCGCTTTCGTTGACCTGCAAAGAGTGGTTTTCCAGTATCCGCCCGTCTGCTGCAGCAACGTCCCCTGCCTCCAGCATGAGAATATCTCCCGGCACGAGCATTGCGGCAGGGATTTCCAGTTTTTCCCCGTCCCGCATAACTCTTGCATGCGGCGCGGACATTGCTTTCAGGCTGTCCAGAGATTTCTGCGCTTTAAAATGCTGTACCGTACCCAGTATAGCGTTCAATATCAGCACAGCAATGATGACAATTGTTCCTTCCCAGCCGCCTGTCACAGCGGAAATGACAGCCGCCGCAATCAGTATCACGACAAGCAAATCTGCAAACTGCTCCGCAAATACCCGCAAAAGTCCCTTCCGTTTCCCTTCCTTCAGCCTGTTTTCACCGTATTTTTCCAGCCGAGCCGCTGCTTCTTCGCCGCCCAGCCCCTGCCCGCCGGTTTCAAACAGGGTAAAAAGTTCCTCTTTTTTCTTCGTCCAAAGTTTTTCCATATTCTTTCTCCTCCTTCTTCTGTGCAACGAAAAGAGACTTCCATTGCACAAAAATAATATTGTGCAATAAAAGTCTTGCTTTCCTCGAACAGCCAAAAGGCCTTTGAAGGGCGGCGTCCGGGCCAAAGCCGTGATGACGAACGCCGAAAGCGCGAACCGCGCCAAGCTACTCCCTTTTATTGGTATAGAGTATAGCACACTGTTCCGGGATAAGCAAGAAAAATTTTCTTTTTCTTTACAGTGTGCCTTTTCGGATGCAAAATCATACGGCCCGCCGGAAGTTTCCCGTTTCTGTTTCATACAATGCGTTATTCCGCTGTGTAAAAATAAAGAGCACTGTTTTTCAGGGATTTCTGCACATCTATGATTCTCTGGTTGAAGCTGCCTTTCCAGTGCAGCTTGCTGTCCTTCAAATCCTCCATAAATTTTCCGTCCACCAGCACATCAATATGCGCCATCAACGGCAGTGCGCTGATTTCTTCCCAGCGGTAACCCGTATAAAGCCAGATATCCTTTTCCGGAAAGAGCCGTTTCGCCTTTTCTGCCAGCCGTTCCACTTCTGCGCGGCTGGCGGGAAAAAGCGGGTCGCCGCCGCTGAACGTCAGCCCGCTGATATAATCCTTTCCCAGCTTTACAAAAAGCTCGTCCTCCGCGGCTTCGTCAAACGGCAGCCCTCCCTCCGGGTCCCATGTCACAGGATTCTGGCAGCCTTTGCACCGGTGCCCGCAGCCCGCCGTCCAGAGCACCGTCCGCAGCCCTTCGCCATTGAGCATATCGTCCGTTGTAATATTATGGTACCGCATCACATACTTTTCCTTTCCGCAATCTCCGCCATTTTTGCGTCATTCAGCCGCGTATCGCCCTTTACTCTTGAATACGAAAGGTAGCCGTTCATACGCTCGATTTTCGTCAGGTTCTTGCTTCCGCATTTCGGGCAGACGTCCATTTCCAGCTCCTGATGCCCGCAGTCGTCGCAGTAGGCAAGAGAGAGATTCACACCTTCGTAAAAACCCATTTTCATCGCCCGGCGCACCAGCGTGCGTATTGCGTCCAAATTATAATCTATCGGGTATTTGACATACTGTATTTTCCCGCCGTTGGATAAATCCCAGAAGCGTTTTTCCAAATCCTGCTTTTCGATTGGCGAAATATCCTCCGTCACATGGCAGTGAAAGCTGTTGCTGACATACGGCCGGTCAGAAACATTTTCCACAATGCCGTATTTTTTGCGGAACTGCGTTACCTGCAGGCCGCAAAGGCTTTCGGCAGGCGTACCGTAAATGGCATACAGGTTGCCGTCCGCCTGTTTGTATTCGTTTATTTTATCATTGATGTGCTGCAATGTGTCAATGGCAAACTGCCCGTCCTCCACAAGCGATTTCCCATTGTGCAGTTCCTGCAATTCATTCAGCGCGGTAATGCCGAAAGAAGCCGTTGCCGCTTTCAGCAGGGGCTTGATTTTGTCATGTATCCCCAGATGCCCGCCGTAAAAGCCTCCCTCGCAGTAAGCCAGCGGGTTCGTAGATGCGCGCATCTCCCCCAGATAGGCATAGGTACGGATATGCAGCTGCCGTATCAGTTCCAGATAATAGTCCAAAACCTCATAGAACGGTCGGCTTTCCTGCTTTGCCCTTGCGTAAATCATCGGCAGGTGCAGGCTGACGACGCCAATATTGAACCGCCCGACAAATACAGGCTTGTCCGCCGCATCGGCAGGCTCCATGCCGCCCCGCTCAAACCATGGAGAAAGGAACGCCCTGCACCCCATAGGGCTGACAACCGCGCCATATTTCTGGTACATCTCCGCCACATAGCCTTCGCCCGAAAGGGAAAGCCAGTCAGGGTACATCGTTTTGGAGGAACAGAGAATCCCCGCCTCAAAAACGTCCTCCAATTCCCCGCCGGGGCCATGCAGCTTTTCATCATATAAAAACACCAGTTTCGGAAAAAGTACAGGTTTTTTGCAGTTCTTTTTGCCCTGCCCTTTCCGGCGGACCTCCAGCATAAGCGTTGCCGCCAGTTTTGCAAATTTCCCTGTACCAATGCCGAACGTCATTGTAATAAACGGATAATCGCCCCTGCTGGACGCAACCGTATTGAATTTATATTCCCAGCCCTGGAAGCCCTGTTCAAAGTCCTTGCGTATGTCCTTAATCGCCTCTCTGTCCGCCGCTTTCGGCGTCAGGCCGAGGTCAATATAGCGGCGGTAAAACTTTTCATAGCTGCGCTCCGCAAACGGCTCCAGAAGCTGGTCAACGGAAGGCACCGTAAAGCCGCCGTACTGCTGGCTTGCCGCCGAAAGCACGATATCCCCGATGACGTCGAACGCCACTTCCAGTGTTTTAGGCTCATTGTACCAGAGGTTGCCCATTTCAAAACCGCCCGTCAGTACGGATTTCACGTCAAACAAACAGCAGTTCATGGTATCCCGCCGCGCGGACATATCATGAATATAGAGGTATCCGTCCCGACACGCCTGCAATTCCTCCGTTGTCATGAAAAATTTCTGGTAAAGCTCTTTGTTCAGCTGGTTAAACACAAGGCTGCGTTTCGTCGAAACGAGCGCGCTGTCGGTATTACTGTTTTCCTTATCTCCAATATACATAATGGACTGGCTTTTTTTGTAAACCTCGTCCAGCATTCTCACAAAATCCTGTTTATAATTGCGGTAATCGCGATAGCTTTTGGCAACTTCCGGCTTCACCCGCTCCAAAGCGCCTTCCACAATGTTGTGCATCTCAGCAATAGGTATGCCTTCCTTACCTAACGAGCGCGCTTTTTCTTCTACGAACTGGCAGATGAAATCCAGTTCCTCCGGCGTGAATTTGACCAGCGCGCGGTAAGCTGATTTGTTGACCGCAACCACGACTTTCTGCACATTCCACGCCTCATGGGTATTGTCCTTTTTGATTACATACATGGTATTCCCTCCTGCCAGAAAAAATGGAATCCCGCTGCGCGGGATTCAACGTTCTTATATCTTACCACATCTTGTATGGAAAGGCAACAACATTCTATATATAGTATAAGACAGAAAATCCCATACTATATTACAAATTTTGCAGGCCAGAAATTCCCTGAACCGTTCCCTGTGCCCTGCAAGGAAATTTTTTCAGGAAATCTGCAACAAAATTGCATTAAAAAACAGCCTCAACTTTTTGAGCATTTCAGAGGCTGTTTTTTGAGGGACAGCGGGCATTATCCAAGCTGTGCCTTATAAGTGCCGTAAATATCGGAAGAAGTTCCCTGCATCATCATATTATACTCGCCCCAGGCAATATCATATGCATAGGCCGCATTCATCAACGCAAGTTCAGCCTGTTCATACTGCAGCTGCAATGCCTGCAACTCTACCGGGGAAACGATACCCAGCTCTGCCGAAGCCTGCTGATGCTCCCATTCTGTTTTGGCTTTCTTCAATGCATCTTTCTGGTTCTGATAGGCCGCCGCGGCCGCGTTGATAGCGTCCAGCTTTTTTTTCAGGTCATTGGCGATGGAGGCTTTTTCGTCTTCCATTGCAACGTCCGCAATATCCATATCCAGTTGGCTTGCCCGAATCTGTCCGTCATACAGCGACCAGTTATCCGTCTTTTCTTTTGCCTGCTGTTTATCCCTGCGGAGTGTTTTCAGCTTATAGCTTTTATCTATCGCCTGTTTCAGAAGTTCCTCGCTGTATTCCGGCGCGGTTTCAATATCCCGCGTAAATTCCGGCGGCGCAATGACGAGCATCTCGTCCAGCTCCCGCCCCATAAGGTCGTTCAGCTGGCGTTTCAGAAGCGTCAGGCCGTCCGCCGCGTCCTGCAAATCCTTTGCCCCCTGCGCAACTTCCAGTTTTTTCCCGTCAAGGTCAACATTTGTGCTGAAACCCAATTCCGCTTTTTTTCCTTCAATTTCACAGACACGTTCTAAAAGCTCCTGTTTTTCCGCAAGCAGGGCAATGCCTGTTTCTACCTGAACTGTTTTTGTGACAAGGAGCTGCGTCACCAGCTGTGCTTCATCTTTCCAGTCCTGTTGGGTTTTCTTTAAGTCCAGACGCGTGTTTTTCAGGCTGGTCTGCTGGTCTTCGAGGGCATCGCGTTGCTGCTCCGCAATGCTATCCACCATGGTTTCCATTGCGTTTGCCGTCTGATATGCGCCTGCAAGCAGGCCGCCTTCAATCTGTGTCAGCCCGCCGATAGCTCCGCCAATTTGATTGACAACGCCTGCCGTCACTTCGTCAAACATTCCCGCATCAACCATGACGTCTAATTTCCCGCCTAATTCCTTGATACCGCCTGTAATCTGCCCAATACCGGCATATCCCTGGCTGACCGATGCGCCTGCCCCCATTCTGGAATTAGCCGCATCGTCCTGCATATCGCTCAGGTCGGACAGCCCTTCGTCAACAGCGCGCAGGCCAGCCTCTACCTTTTTGAAATTCAGTTCCAGCGTTTTATTCAGGCGGTTGCTCCGCAGTACCTCTTTCTGGATTTCTTCCAGCGTCATTGGCTCATCGGGAGCTTTTTCCGGCTGAATGACAACATTTTTGCTTCTGGCGGCAAATGCCGGAACTGTCGTACCCATTGCCAGCACGCCCGCAAGGAGCAGCGTGCACATTTTTTTATATCGTTTCGCATGCATATCGTTTTCCTCCTGTTTTCAAAGTTCTGCTGCAACAGACTCCCCTTGTTCCGCAGAGATGGCGGATTCGACTTCGGAAGGCTCTCCTGCCTGTGCAGGCTGTTTTTTCTTTTCATAATGCACCATTTTCAGATGCCATATCACGATGCTCAAAAGCAGGCAGGCAACGCTGATTCCTCCCAGAACTGTCATCTCCTGCCCGATGGCTTCAAAGCCGCAGCCCGTCAGCGCGACATTGCGGTAGCCAATGACAAAATGCGTCAGCGGAAATACCTGCGCCAATCCCTGATACAGTTCAGGCAGGGCCAGCGTCGGCCATGTGTACCCACTCAACACAAGGGAAGGAGATGTAAACACGAGGGAAAGCGACGTCGCCAGCACCGGATTGGGCATAATGGCGGAAAAAAACTGTCCCATTGCTACAACCGCCAGCAGGAACAGCGTACTGTATGCCAGCCAGACCATCATTTCCCCGCGCATGGGGATACCATAGACGCGGTAAATGACGAAGGAGCACGCTGCCCAGGCCGCAAGGGAGATGAGCAGGTACACAACCGTTTTTACAAGCACCTGTATGGTACTGCTTTTCGTAATGGCGCGGACTTCGTCCAGATGTCCGCTTGTTTTCTCCCGTGCAAGGGAGATTGCCGCAAAATAAACAAGCGTTTGCTGTACCGTTGCGGCGACAAAGCCAAAAGTCAGAAAGTAGCTGAAGTTATTCGTAGGATTATACCACTGGCGGGTATAAAAGCCAACAGGATTCATTGCGGCAAGCGCGTCCTGTACAGTATCACCCTTGGCGACAAGGCTCTTGACTGCCATCTGCGTTGAAACCGTTCCCAGAACTTCCGAGCCTTTGAGGTTGATGGTACTGCCATAGCCCATATTGACGGCATTGGAGCCGAGCAGTACTTCCGCCTGCTGCCCCTGTTGGAGCTTCCTTGTAAAATCGGAAGGGAATATCAGGCAGCCAACGATTTCCCCGTTTTTCATAGCTTCGCTGATTTCGTCCTCATCGTTATAATAACCCACGATATCAAAATAAGGCGACTGCCGGAAGGCCTCAACGACTTCCCGCGTCTGCTTGCTGTAACTGTAATCTACAACACCCATTTTCAGATTTTCAAAATATCCCTGCGAATAGCTTTCACCACAGAGAAACGTAACAAAAAGCGGAATCAGCACCATCAAAATCAGCGTACGGGGGCGTTTGAGCAGATATTTCCATTCCCACAGGAAAAGTTTTGCGATTGCTTTCATGCTTCTGCCGCCTCCTTCCGTTCTGCCCGCAGCACTTTCCAGACAAACGCCGCCGCACTGAGAAGCATCGCCGCAATGCCGAGCAGTATGAGCATATCCCGACTGTGCGCCAGTGCCGACCGTTCAAAGCCGCTGCCCATCAGCACGATTTCCCGCAGCGGGTTCAAAAAGTGCGTGGAGGGCAGGGCCTGAGCCGCCTGCACTAGATAGCCGGGCATTTCGCTGTGCGGCCAGGAAAAGCCGGACAGAATAAAAAACGGGTAAGTCAGAGCCATCAGCCATTGTATGGCATGCAGTGTGTTCCGGCTCAGTATACCAAGGAGGGCACCGAAACCCAGCAGGCAGAATGTAAACGCGCCACAGAGTATCAACATGTCTGCACGATTCCCGCGCATGGGGAAACCGAACAGCCGCATAATAACGTCAATATTCAGCACAAGCAGGACGAAGCCCGTCGCACCGTAAAACAGCATTTTATTGATAAAATGGAGGAAACAGTCCCTGTGGGCCATGCTGCCCGCCAGTATGCCGCCGTTTTCCTTTTCTTCCGCAAACGCACTTGCAAGTGTCATCAGAAAAAGCTGATGAAACACCAATCCCGAAAGCCCCAGCCCCAGATACGTCAGGTAGCTGAACTGCGGGTTGAACCATGGACGCAGTACGCTGGAAACCGGCATGACCTTTGCCGTACCTTCCGCAATGCTGCTGCCGGCAGCAACGTAGCTTTTGACTGCGACCTGTGTGGAAACAGTCTTGACGACCTGCATCACAGAAACGACCGCGCTGTTACCGACGATATTGTTCGCACTGTTCACACCGACAAGCACCTCTGCCTGCTGTCCCAGCTGCAAATTCCTGGTATAATTTTCGGGAATTACAATGATTCCCTGCACTTCCCCTGCTTCCAGCATACGTTTGGCTTCTTCCTGGCTTTGCAGTACAGCGGTCACATCGAAACGGTCAGATTCGTCAAACGCCCGCAGAAGCGCGCGGGTCTGCGCAGTGGAGGAAGTTTCTACTGCCGCCAGCGGAATATGGTTGACAACGCCGTTGCTGAACGCACCGCAGACGACGATATTCAGCGCGAGCGGCGCAATCAGGAACATAAACAGCATGCGTTTATCCTTCCAGAGCAGGAACAACTCCCGCAAAAAGCCTTTGAAAAAAGTTTTTACCATTCTTCGTCACCTATCTCGACTATCTCAATGATTTCTGCACCTTCCTCATTCTGCGGAGTGCCGTTATTTTCATTCACAGTTTCATTTTCCTGTGTTACGCTTTCCGCGTCCTCCGGTGCGGCAGCTGTAACTTCGTCAAGGTTTACGCTGACAAGCATACCGGGGTAGAGCATTACATCGTCCTCATCGGAAAGTTTAATTTTTACTTCGTATGTCATAACGTCCTGATCGTTCAGTTCATTGGTGGATTTCTTAATGGCAAAATCCGGGTTTTTGCTGACGTTTACAATCTTGCCATGGAAAACGGTATCAGGATATGCCTTGCTGGTCAGCGGTAATTCCTGCCCGATTTGCAGTTTGCCGATTTCGTATTCGTCCACGTTCGCCAGTATCCAGCGGTCGCTGTAATCCGTAAGCGTAACGATGGTAGTCCCTGTGCCGATGAGTTCGCCAACGGAGGAGGAAACCATCGTTACCGTGCCATTGCAGGGGGCATACTGAGCGGTCTGGTCCAGATTCAGATTGACCTCGGAAAGCACGCCCTGCGCCGCCTGATACTGTCCCTGTGCCGCCTGATACTGTCCTGTTGCCGCCTGTACGTCCAGTTTTGCGGCCTCAAGCTGTGTCGTCAGCTTATCCATGGTATCCTGTGCAACGGCGTCCATTTCATAGAGTGCCTGATATTTTCCATATTCTTCTTCGAGCAGGTTAACATTTGCCTGTGCCTTGTCAGCAAGAGCCTTTGCGGCTTCGACTGCGGAGGCCGCCGCTGTGACAGTTGCCGCCGCCTGTGTACGTTTCACTTCCACGTCGCGCCGGTCTGTGGCAAACAGCAGGTCGCCTGCCGCAACCTCCTGCCCTTCCTCGATGGGGATATCCGTCAGGTAGCCGGGGATTTTTGCACGAATATAGACTTCCTTACATTCCACTGTGCCGGTAACCAGCTTAGGCTGGGGTGCGGCGGCGGTATCTCCGCTTTCCTGAGATGTGCAGCCGCTGAAAGCAACACAGCCAGCGGCGATACATGCCAAAAACATTCTTTTTCCTTTATTCATTGCTTTCTACTCCTTCTACAAAAAAGATTATAAAGACCTTGGGGACGCTGTCCCCAAACCCCTGCAAGGGCTTTCAGCCCTTGACCCGTTTTCCGAAAAACTGCGTTTTGCGGGAAAAAACAGGAAGGGTATTCCAATATCATAATTTCTGATTTTGCGCCCTGAGGTCTTGTTATCCTTCAACCAGCATCTGTAAAATGGGGCGGGTCAGCCGTTCAGCAAGCGTCATCATTTCCTCTCGGGAAAGCGGCATACCCTCCTCCAGCCACTGCTTCACCATGCCCATCGCGCCATAAGCGATAAACTGGTGGATATATTCCGCTTCAGGGGATTCCGGATTTTCGCCCCGTTCCTGCCGCACTTTCCTGCCTTTCTGCTTCATAATCTCCGTAAGTTTCCCCGCAAGGCGGTCGCTTCGGGACTGGAGAAGCAGGCAGCGGCAAAGTTTCGGGTTTTCTACTATATAATCGCAGATATGGCCGATGAGCGGGTATTCCCACGCCTCCCCCTGCCGAATCTCCAATTTATCAAGTATCTGCGCGAATTTTTCCACAACTTCATTTTCCATCTCGTCCAGCAGGGCGAACACGTTGGTATAATGCAGGTAAAAAGTTGCGCGGTTCAAATCGGCTTTTGCGGTCACATCTTTTGCCGTAATCTCGCTGAACGGTTTTTCGTCCATCAGTTCCATCAGCGCGCTGCGCATCAGGTTTTTCGTCCGTTTGACGCGGCGGTCCTGTTTTTCAGCAATCATTCTGTTCCCTCCTTTCCAAGTGCTTTTCTGGAAGATATTATAACACTGCCCCGCAAAATAATCAACAATTTTCGTTAAATATAAATAATTTGTTTAATTGACGAACAGGAATGGGAAAAAATCGGCAAAAAACAGGCATTTTTACCAGATATTTCCTGATTATATATAAAACAACTATGGATTGCAAAAAAATAAGGACGGGCAAAAGCCTGTCCTTATTGGGTAAAAAATTCAGGGTTTCAGCAGGGCGGCGCAGTGCATTTCAAGGGCATGGGCGCGTTCCATCAAATCCTCCAGCAGCTGCCGGTCCGCAACGGCATAGGGGCGGCGGATATCCGACAGCCCAAGGAGATAATCAGCGGAAGCGTTGAGGGCTTCGCAGAGACGCACAAAATCGCTGATAGAGGGCTCGTTGCGTCCGCTTTCGTAATTGGCGATGGCGGTATAGCCGTAATCCAGACGGGCGGCAAGTTTTTCCTGCGTAAGATGATTCGCGATGCGCGTTTCTTTCAGCCTTTGTGCAAAGATGGATTTCATGGTTTTTTCTCCTTTGTTTTGGTTGGATTTTGGCAGGGACGAAAATTCCTTCTTTTCATTTTATATTCGTTAATTTGTTCTTTGACATTTGCTTCGTGTCAACCTGCAATCTGTGCTGTCCTATAATAAATTAAAACAGTTTATTCCATTGTTTAGTTTGCCAGCCCACGAGGGATTTTATGTATAAGAACAGAAGTCCGGAAGGAAAAAATAATATCTGTGGCAAAAAAGTAGCAAAGCTACGTAATGCAATGCCCGAGAAAACCTCTCAAAGAAAGCTGGCGGATTCTTTGCAATTAGCTGGGTTAGATTTAGATAAAAATGCTGTGCAGAGAATTGAAAGCGGTCAAAGGTTCGTGACAGATATTGAATTGCGGACATTAGCGCGAGTACTCAATGTGAGTTATGAAGCGTTGCTTGAAGAATAAAACCGGTGGAACTGAAATGGTCCATCGGTTTTTTATATAACATTACAAAAATTAAATTTCTGGCTTCGCAATTATCCCTTCGGGGAGGTACTTTTGGCGCAAAAGTACCCAAAACGTGGGGGAACCGTTTCGAAATGGTTCCCCCACGCC
>CAMQRG010000004.1 GCA_947036475.1 uncultured Clostridia bacterium | reverse complement strand
CACGTAAGGAGTCGTCGGCAGCGTCAGATGTGTATAAGAGACAGGTATATGGAGGTGAGAAAATGCAGAGAATTTCAGATGCAGAAATGGAACTGATGCGGGTCATCTGGAACAACAAAAATCCTTTGACCAGCAGGGAAGTGATGGAACTACTTCCCAATAACCAATGGAAACCAACGACCATACTGACCATGCTTTCGCGGCTGATGGAAAAAGGCTTTCTTCATGCAGAAAAACGGGGCCGCCAGCATTTTTACAGCTATCTGGTTTCAGAAAGCGAATACCGGAAAGGCTGCGGCAGGGATTTTTTGAAAAAATTCTACAAAGGTTCCGCGAAAAATTTTTTTGCGGCATTGTTCGATGACGGGGAACTCAATGCAGAGGAGCTCGGGGAACTGCGGGAACTGCTCCGCCAAAAGGGGGATTAGGAATTGAAAACACTGTTTTGCCTGACGCTTCTGGGCGGAGGGTTTACACTGATACTGGTAGGATTAAAAGACCTGCTTCTGTGGAGATGCGGCGGCAGATGGTACCGCTGCATCTGGCTGCTCGCGCTGTCAGCGTATACCCTTCCTTATAAAATCGCCCTGCCGGAAATTCTGCCTGAAAGCGGCGCGCTCCTTCCTGCCGAAAGCGGCAGAACTGTTGGAGGATTCCTGAACGCAGCGGACATTGATTTCCCTGTTGCTGTCCCATCTCCCGCAGAATCGCTTTCCATTTCAGAAATTCTGTGTACCATTTATTTTATTGGGCTGGCGGCATTTATACTCTATACCATATGCGTTTATGTCTGTTTTCTCCGCAGACTGGAACAGGCATCGGAAATCGTTCAAAACGAGAGCACAAAAGCCTGTTTTGCCGCGGTCTGCCAGACAATGAGAATCCAGCGATGTATCCGGCTGCGTGAAAACAGGCTGACAGTCTCCCCCATGCTTGTGGGGCTTTTCCGGCCACAAATCATACTGCCCAAACAAAAGTTTTCAACAGAGGAACTGTGCATGATTTTCCGGCATGAACTGACGCATTATAAAAGGAATGACCTCTTTTACAAAACGGCAGCATTGGCCGTACGCGCAGTGCACTGGTTCAATCCCCTTTCCGCGTTGATGCTGCAGAATATCAGTGAAGCCTGTGAATATTCCTGCGACGAAGCAGTAGTAAAGGGGCTGGATATTAAAGAAAAACGAAAATATGGAGAAATGCTTTTATTCCAGATACGTCCGGAATGGAAAAATGCACCTTTTTCCGCCGGATTTTTTGGAAAAGGAAAACAGAAAAAAGTATTGGAAAGGCGGATTGAGGTTATTATGAGAAAAAAACAGTACCGATGGGTTGGGGCAACCGTTCTTCTTGCGGCAGGGCTGGTTGCGGGCACAAATTTTATGAATTTTAAATCTGTTTACGCGGGACCGGACATTGTTCCCGCTCAGGCAGAATCGCCACAGGTGCCCGCTGAAAACACTCCGCCAGTTCCGTCCATACAAAATGAGGAGGACGCAGTGCAGTTAACGGCAGCCGCCATCAACCGCTTATTCAGCACAGAAACGGCAGATATGGAAGTATGGGCAGAACTGGACCATGGAGAAAATTCCGTACAGCCGGAAGGCTGGTGGTTTATCGAGTTTTCCGGAGAAACTCTTGAATATGCCACATGGCTCAATCCGGATACAGGCAGTTTGCGGATTGTGCGCGGCATGACAACAGAAATTCTGAGTACGGAAGAAAAAACGGAAATCCAGCAGGATACCAGCTGGCTGGAAAAAGCGGAAACGCTTCTGAAAGAGAATTACGGAGAATCAAGAACGCCTGCGGAAGTATCCTTCGTCAATCTGGAAAAAACAGACCAGAGGACAACAGACATACGCCTGCTTATGGAGGACGGAACGTATTATACCATTTCATTCCGCAGCAGTGACGGCGCGCTGAAATCATTTCGATATACCGCAGAAAACACAGTCTGAAACAACTCAAAGGAGGGGGAAAGCCCCCTCCTCTTTCTTTCCCTGCTCAGAAAAACGTCTGCTTTTCCTTGTACAGCCTGTCGCAAAAAGTTTAATTTTTTATTGCAATTTTTTTAGTATTTCAAAAAAAGGGTTTTTCTATGTCCAAAACGTATTATAATAAGAATAATTAAAAGGAATATTCTGTCTTTTGGAGATATGGAAGGAGGGAAAAACAATGCGGGCATTTTATGAAAGAAATAAAAAAGCTGTTTTTGACCTGATTATACTGACTGCGGCAATATTGTTTTGTTTTCTGTTTTTCCGCTATCTTTTTCCCATATTCCTGCCCTTCCTGATTGGCTGGCTTTTGAGCCTGCTGTTCTGCCCTCTGGCGGACAGACTGGAAAACCATGGCTTACCACGGGGAATCGGCGCGCTTTTGGGGATACTGCTGTTGTTTGCCCTGCTCGGGGCATTGGGCTTCTGGTCGGGTACGGGGCTTTACCAGCAGGTACGGCAGGCTTTGGAAAACCTGCCGCAGTATATGGATATGCTGGAAAATACCATGACTGCTTTCTGGGAACAATTCGATGCGTTCCGCGAACAGCTCCCTGAACAGCTTCAGCCTTTCCTGCTGCAACTTCAGCAGGGTTTTTCGGACATTCTTTTCACGCTGGTGAATCAAGGTGCGCCAACTTCGCTGTTTTCAGCCGTTCCGCATTTTTTCCTGAGCTTTTTCGTTGCGCTGATTTCGGCGTATTTCTTCACGAAAGACAAAGCGCTCATTCACAAGGCATATCTGGCACACGTTGAACCGCTGATTGGGTTTTCCATCGGTACAGCGCGGAAAGAACTGGCAACGTCCGTCTGGGGATATGTAAAAACACAGCTGATATTGATGGCATATACTTTCTGCATCTGCATTGTCGGAATGTTGGTTTTGCGCTCGCCCCACCCACTGCTCTTAAGCGCCGTAACTGCTGTCATCGACGCCCTGCCCTTTTTTGGCAGCGGCTTTATCCTCTGGCCCGGCGCGGTGTTCCACCTGATTATGGGACGGTCGTTCCTTGCTCTGGGCTATCTGGTCATTTACGGCATCATTCAGGTGGTGCGGCAGATTTTACAGCCACGGATACTCGGGGCGCAGATTGGGCTTCACCCGCTTCTGACACTGTTTTCCATGTATTTTGGATTCCGGTGCATCGGCGTATGGGGGCTTTTGCTGGGCCCTGTCATCGCGGTGATACTGCGGGCGTTTTTCCGCCTGAGAAAAGGATAAGCAATGCCCCCGGCGCAATGCGTCGAGGGCAATTTTTATTCTCAAATTCCTCTGAAAATATCAGGGCGGAATTTACTCCGTTTCCGGCTTGCGGCAATCTGGTCCAGAATTTTATTCCTCTCCCTGTTCAGCGTGCCGCCCAGCGCGATATAGTTCGATGCATGGTTTGAGCGGAACATCGTCCCCTCCGCGTCAACATTGCGGATAAACAGTTCCGTTTCGTCCAGCACCTCCTGCGGCTCCAGAAGCTCAATCTCCCCGCGCGCAAGCTGGTCGTACATCTCCGTTCCCGGCTCAACCATCAATGTCAAAAAGCCCACATATTCCGGCTTGATAGCGGAAATTACCCGCGCACTGCCCAGCGCGTGTTCCCGCCAGAGCTTTTTGCCGCCCAGCCCTGAAATCACCGTCATGGAAAGCACCATGCCGGCCTCCCGCGCCTTTTTGCCCGCCTCAATCATCTCATCAGCCGTTACGCCCTTTTTGACCGCTGTCAGCACCTCATCTGCGCCGCTTTCCAGACCCATGTAAACCATATCCAGACCCGCTTCGCGCAGGCGGCGCAGTTCCTCCGGCGTTTTGTTCAGAATATCCTTCGGCGCGCCGTAAACAGAAATCCGCTCCGCCTCCGGAAAATATTCGTGGCATTTTTCCAGAATATGCAGCATATCCTCTGTTTTCACAATCAGAGCATCACCATCCGCCAGAAAAATCCGGCGCACCTTGATATGGCTGTAATATTTCCGCGCCATTTCCAAATCTTCCTCCACATCTGCCAGCGGACGAATCCGGAAGGTCTTATCCTTATACATATTGCAGAATGTGCAGGTATTTCTCGCGCAGCCTATGGTAAACTGGATAATCAGACTGCCGGCTTCGCTTGGCGGTCTGTAAACGGTACCTTCATATCTCATTTTTATCTCTCCTTATCCTTGCTTTGTTATTTCTAATTCTTCTATTATACAGGGGTTTCCGCATTTTTATCAATACCTATTTCCATTTCTCCAGCGTATTCCAAAAACACACTTTCAGCAACATTCTGCGGCAGATTCCCGCAGGAACAAAGAAAATCCATATCCCTGCGGCATCTTCTGATTGACAGCGGGACGAAATTTGTCTATAATATGGCGTGGAAAGTTTTGGACAGCAAAAATATGGCAGAGCGGACAATGCAAAATTTTTTTTGCAATTGTACGCATTGGCATATTTTTATTGGGCAGGCTGGGCGGCAGTTATACACAGGCGCGAATCATTCAAATATCAGGTTAATATGGCTTTTGTTTCGCCAAACAATGCGGAAAAAGGCAGAGGCTGCGGAGTACGGTGCCTGTTTGGGCTGTTCTCTGCGGCGGAAGTCTGGCTTTGCGGGGGGCGGCGGCTCGGCGGGAGGATCGGGACCGGAATTTTCCGGCAACACCCATTTTCCGGTTCTGCCAAAGCGACAGCAGGGGTCTTATTAAAACAGATTATCCCTGATAATCTGGGGCGGGGAGTTTTCCCCGTCCTTTTTTAGTTTTTAAGAGCGAAAGACCTTGGGGACGCTGTCCCCAATACCCCTGCAAGGGGCTTGCCCCTTGACCCTTTTTGCACCCAGACTACGTCTGGGCGCGGAAAAAGGAAGGGCAAAAACAGTTTCGGAGGAAAACATATGGATTCCAAAATCAAGCAGGACAAAAGTATCCCCATCGGACAGAATATCCGCGAAATACGTCTGGCAAAAGGCATTGGTCAAACAGAACTGGTGTGTATGGTCCAGCTGCAGGGCGTAACCCTGACACGGGAATCCCTTGTCAAAATCGAACGCGGCATACAGCATGTCTACGCCTCTCAGCTTTGCGCCATTCGTAACGCCCTCCAAACCTCCTATGACGAACTTCTGAAAGAAAGATAAAGATTTGAAGATCTTGGGGACGCCGTCCCCAACACCCCTGCAAGGGGCCCGCCCCTTGACCCTTCTTTGCACTCAGACTACGTCTGGGCGCGGAAATACTTGAAGAACAAAAGCCCGGCAACTAAAACTTTTAGAATACGGTTTCAGAGCCCTTCCTCTCTCATTAACCGCGCATATGTGCGGTTACAAACGGGTCAAGGGCTGAAAGCACTTGTGGGGGTATTGGGGGCAAAGCCCCCAAGGTCTTTCAAGTTTTTTCCCCTTTCCCGTTGACACCGGACGGAAATATAGTGTAAAATGCAAATGATAATGATGAAATAATGGCTGTGAAAAGGAAAGTACGCGGCAGAAGCCTGCCCCAGAGAGCCTCGGTATGCTGGAAAGAGGCGCGGGAACGCCGCTGAAAATGGCCTTGGAGCTTCGCCCCGACCGTTGTTTTTTTCCCCACAACGCTAGGCCGCGACGGCTGCGCCCGTTACCGCGTAAGGATATGCCCGCCTTAGAGCGCATACCCAAAAAGGCCCCTTCTGTGAGGACGGGGCAAAAAAAGGTGGTACCGCGGATGTTTGTCCGTCCTTTGTATATGATACAAAGGACGGCTTTTTTCTTTCTCCGGCTGCCGCCCTGTTTCCATTCCAGAATATAATAATGATAAAAGGAGAGATAAGATTGGCACAGGAAAAATTCTATATCACCACACCTATCTATTACCCCAGCGACAAACTGCATATCGGCCATTCCTACTGCACCGTTGCAACGGACACCATGGCACGCTACAAACGTCTGCGCGGTTATGATGTTATGTTCCTGACAGGTACGGACGAACACGGCCAGAAAATTGAGCGCATCGCCACTAGCCAGGGCATGACACCCAAGGAATATACCGACAAAATTGTTTTAGGCATCAAGGAACTTTGGAAAACTCTCCATATTTCCTATGACAGATTCATTCGTACCACTGACGATTACCATGTAAAAGGCGTACAGAAAATTTTCAAAATGCTTTATGATAAGGGCGACATTTACAAAAGCTCCTATGAAGGCTGGTACTGCACTCCCTGCGAATCCTTCTTCACAGAACACCAGCTGGTAGACGGCAAATGCCCCGACTGCGGGCGTGATGTGGAACTTTTGAAAGAAGAAAGCTATTTCTTCCGCCTTTCCAAATACGGCGACCGCATTATTAAATATATGGAGGAAAATCCGGAATTTTTGCAGCCAAACACCAGACAGAACGAAATGATCAGCAACTTCCTGAAACCTGGTCTGGAAGACCTTGCAGTTTCCCGCACCTCCTTCAAATGGGGCATTCCTGTGGAATTTGACCCCGGGCATATCGTTTATGTCTGGATTGACGCGCTTTCCAACTATATCACCGCTATGGGCTGGGGCAGCGACGATGACAGCCTCTACCAGAAATACTGGCCCGCAGATGTACACGTTGTAGGCAAGGAAATCGTACGGTTCCATTCCATCATCTGGCCCGCTATGCTGATGGCTCTGGACATGCCTCTGCCGAAACAGGTATTCGGGCATGGCTGGCTGATTATCAACGGCGGCAAGATGTCCAAATCTGTCGGCAATGTTATCGACCCGAATACTCTGGTAGAGCGTTACGGTGTGGACGCAATGCGTTACTTCCTGCTGCGTGAAGTGGCATTCGGGCAGGACGGCAATTTCAATAACGAAGCCCTGATTCAGCGCATCAACGCCGACCTTGCGAACGACCTTGGCAACCTTGTTTCCCGCACAGCCGGCATGATTGAAAAATATTTCGGCGGCACACTGCCGGCGGAACGCGCAGCAAGCCCGTTCGATGAGGATTTGAAAGCAACGGCAGCGGCAGTGATTCCCAATGTGGAGCGCGAAATGGATCACATGTTCTTCAGCGACGCACTTGTTGAAATCTGGAATCTGATTCGCCGCACAAACAAATATATTGACGAAACACAGCCCTGGATACTCTGCAAGGACCCCGAAAAGAAAGCGGAACTTGCCAACGCACTTTATCATGTGGCAGAAAGTATCCGTATCGTTTCCATACTGATACAGCCTTTCATGCCGCTGACTCCGGCAAAAATCTGGGCACAGATGGGTATTCCGGAAGGTGAACTGACTGCATGGGAAAGCACGAAAACATGGGGCCTGATGCCCGCGACTTTCTCTGTGCAGAAGGGTGAAACACTCTTCCCCCGTATCGACATGAAGAAAGAACTGGTCGAACTCGAGGCAGCAATCAAGGCTTCTCAGGCAACTTCTGTTGCAAACCAGCAGAAAGCGGCAGAAAAGGAAGAAGAATCCAAATATCCTGCCGAAATTACGATTGATGATTTTGCAAAGGTACAGCTGAAAGTCGGCGAAGTTCTGGAAAGCAAAGAAGTGGAAGGCTCCCGCAAGCTGCTGCGCAACATCGTTAAAATCGGCGATGAGGAACGTGTGATTTTCTCCGGCATAAAAGACAGCTATGCCCCCGGCGCATTGGTCGGCAAACGCGTAGTCGTAGCGTATAACCTCAAGCCCAGAAAAATGATGGGCGAAATCTCCAACGGTATGATATTGTGCGCAGAGGACGCAGACGGCAAATTGTGCGTTCTCACCACAGATGATAAAGATTTCGCAAGCGGCAGCGAAATCAGCTGAGAGAATACAGGAAATGTATTTTGAATCCCATGCCCATTATGATGATAAACGTTTCCGCGAGGACAGGGAGGAGCTTTTAAGCACGCTTCTCCCCGCCTCCGGCGTGGATACTGTTATCAATATCGGCTGCGATGTGAAAAGCTCGGAAATGAGTATCCGTCTTGCCGAAAAATATCCGTATGTGTATGCTTCCGTCGGCGTACACCCGCATGAAGTGGGCGAAATGAACTCTCAGACCATTGAAAAGCTGAGAAAACTCAGCGCACACCCAAGGGCCGTTGCCATCGGCGAAATCGGCCTGGACTATTATTATGATTTTAACCCGCGGGAACTGCAAAGGTTCTGGTTCCGGCAGCAGCTGAGGCTGGCAGAAGATGTCAAAATGCCCGTTGTCATACATTCGCGGGACGCAGCGCAGGAAACCTTTGAAATCATAGAATCCTCTGCTGTCAGGCGGGGCGTTATCCACTGCTATTCCGGCGCTCTGCCGATGGCACAGGATTATGTGGAAATGGGTTTCCATATCGGCATCGGCGGCGTAGTGACGTTTTCCAACGCCAAAAAGCTGGTAGAAGTTGTGGAGGGCATTCCGATGGAGAAAATACTCATCGAAACAGACAGCCCTTACCTTGCGCCGAACCCCAACCGCGGCAAGCGCAACGATTCCCGCAACCTCAGGTATATTGTGGAGAAAATTGCCGAAATAAAGGGAATTTTGCCGGAAATTGTCGCAGAAACGGCTGCCAGAAATGCCAAAAGTCTATTTCTGCAAAATTAGTTGCATAATTGTTACAAATGTGTTAATATACTCTCTGTAAAGGGTAAAGGTATCGAACATACCGAAGATTCCGGAGGGTCTGCCCTCCCCCCTGTCCGTTTTTGCATCACGCATTACATCAGGGGCTGTTTTTTTTCGGTATATCCAATATCTTTATTTTTGCAGTTTGTTTTGAAAAAAACAATGTATGCGGAAGTGACGACTCCCCGTGTAAATACGACTGCGAATCCACCCCGAAACCTTCGGGCGGAACAAGGCATAATCTAATGTCTATCATCTTATCACAAGAGGAACGGCACGCCTCCTGCTTTATTTCCCACTGGAAGGGCGCCGTTCAAGGAGGAAAAAATGAAAACGCATCTTAGAGTATTTGCTATCGTGGTATTTATATTGGTAATCGGCTGCGGAACAGCATCGGCTTACAGCAACATGAACACACAGCCTGTCATCGTAAATGTTGACAGCGTACCCCATATGGTTTCTACGGAACAGACGACCGTCGGCGCACTGCTGGAGGAACTGGAAAACGTTATTGGCACAGATTATTTTCTGGAGGACGCAGATGAGGACGATCCCGTTGAAAGCATGATGACCATTTCCCTGACCTCAGTTACGGAAAAAATCGTTGCAAACGTGGAAACAATGCCTTATGACACCATACGGCGGCCGACCCTCAGCATGAAAATCGGCGAATCCCGCGTGGTTCAGAAGGGCGTAAATGGACAGATGTCCATTGTCAACAAGGAAACTTATCATGGTGATGAACTGATTGACTCAGAATTTATTGAGGAAAAAGTCCTTGTTGCACCACAGGACGAAATCATCGAGGTAGGCTCTACCGGCATCATTGACGGCATGTCATTCTCAAGGGCGATTAACGCACGCGTAACGGCTTATACGCCTTCTGACCCGGGCTGCACAGGCATCACCGCGACAGGCACAGTGGCCGGCCATGGCACCATCGCGGTAGACCCCAGCGTTATCCCGTTCGGCACTACGGTATATATTCCAGGCTACGGTGTAGCCATTGCGGAGGATACTGGCGGCGCGATTATCGGGCACCGTATAGACGTCTGCTTTGAATCAACCGATGACGCGCTGGAATGGGGCGTACAGAATTTGTCCGTATATATTTTATCCTGAAAATAAAACAACCACGAAGCAAAGCCTTCCCCTTATGGCAATGTCATCACACGGGAACGGCACACAAAAAGCGGCAGAACCTTCTGATAAGGCTCTGCCGCTTTTTGTTATGCCGCAATATTATAAACCATATTTATTCCGAGAGCTGCTCCTCCAGAGCTTCCTCATACGCCTGCTGGGTATTTTCATCGAAGCAGACCATTGTCACCTGTTCGATTTCCGTATTTTCCCGCAGAAACGCCAGAATCTCCCGCACAGCAATCTGCGCCGCCAGCTTCACAGGGAAACGGTACACCCCTGTGCTGATAGAGGGGAACGCAATCGTCTTTACACCATACTCCGCCGCAAGACGCAGACAGTTTTTATAGCACTCCGCCAAAAGTTCTTCTTCCGCCCATTTACCGCCACGCCAGACCGGACCCGGCGTATGAATGACGTATTTTGCTTTCAGCTTATAGCCCTTCGTAATCTTCGCATCGCCCGTCCGGCAGCCCCCCAGCGTTTCACATTCCGCCAAAAGCTCCGGTCCTGCGGCGCGGTGAATCGCACCGTCCACGCCGCCGCCGCCCAGCAGAGATGTATTCGCCGCATTGACGATTGCGTCTGTTTTCGCTTTTACAATATCTCCTTTTGTGATAGAAAAACGTTCCATAACCTCAACCCCCTATCTTTGGAATGAAAGTCCTTGTCCCCATTTTATCCCTTTTCGAGAGGTTCGTAAAGATATTTTTGCAAAAAAGAAAATTTTTCCTGAAAATCTGTAAAAGGACATGAAAACTCCGCTCCCAAAAGCGGCCTGACTTAAGAAAACAGCTTCTCTTTTTCAGGTCAGACGCTGGCGGCAGGCTTCTCTTTTTTCTTATTCTTTCGCCCAGATGCGGCACTGCTCAATCCGTCTGCCGTCGTCCCCCTGCTCCGCATCATAAGCAAACTGTTCCAGCAGAGCACATGGGAACTCTCCGCAGACACCGCAATGCGCCAGCCCTTTCCCTTCACAGCAGTCTTTCACAGGACAGCTCTCACCCCAAAACGGTTTGTCCATATGTACGCAGTCCGGGCAGCCCATCTGTTCCCGATATGCACATTCGCCGCACAATAACCCGCATCTTGATTCAACCATAACCATCGCTCCTTTTTGAAAGTATTCCCTGAAAGTATACCCAAAGGAACCGGACAGCGTACCGTCATGTTTCGCGGTAATTCCGCAAAATATTTTCCGCCTGATACATAATTTCCGCCCGCAGTCCTTTCGGCTCCAGCACAACTGCTTTATCCCCAAACTGCAATACCCAGTCCCGCATATTGCTGTAACTGGCAAAATCCCGCTCCAGCAGAAGCCTCCCGTCCTCCAGCATCGTCCAGCAATCCAGGCCATATTCCTCCACCAGCCGGTATTTTTCACTTGCCGCAAAAACCGCTTTCAGATGGTAATTTCCTGCCGCAAACCTTCCGGAAAACACTAAGCTGTCCTCTTGCAGTTCCCGCGGCGAAAATTCCTCCGCCAAAACCTCCAAATTCCAAAGTCTGTTCAGCTTGAACAGCCGGAAATCCTTCCGCTCCATACAGTATCCAAACACATACCATGCCGACCACTGAAACACCAGCCTGTACGGCTCTATTGTGCGCGCAGATTCGCCTTTTTCATAAAAATAACGGAAGGCAATCCTCTGCCGCCCAAGGATTGCCCGCCGGATACGCTCTATTTTTTCCGTCAGCGGCACACGGTAAAACGAAGCAAGGTCTATCAGGAATACCTCCTGCGCGGCGGTTTCCCTGCCAGAAAGTTTCTCCCGAAGCCCCTGACTGTACGGCCTTTCTGATACACTGTCCAGCCCCATCAGCCCTGCAAAAACCGCCTGCAATTCCGCCTCTGTCAGAAACGCTTTATTGACCCTGTAACCCTCAGCAATCGAAATGCCGCCGCCATATCCCTGCACCGTAACCAGAGGTATCCCCGCGCGGCAGATATCCTCGATATCCCGGCTGATTGTCCTTCTGGAAACCTCGAACCGCTCCGCAAGTTCCGGCGCAGTCACTTTCCCCTTTTGGAGCAAAAGCATCGTTATCCCTATCAGGCGGTCAATTTTCATCACGTTCCCCTCCCAGCCATAAATACCTTAAAGCCGTCTCCGGCATTTTGCGCAAAAAAAATGGAAGTTACAGGGCTCGAACCTGTGACCCTCTGCTTGTAAGGCAGATGCTCTCCCAGCTGAGCTAAACTTCCACTTTATCGAACTATGAACTTGTAAAATGACCCGTAAGGGAATCGAACCCTTGTTTCAGCCGTGAGAGGGCCGCGTCTTAACCTCTTGACCAACGGGCCAGAAATAGCGGAGGAGGGATTTGAACCCCCGACACTGCGGGTATGAACCGCATGCTCTCGCCAACTGAGCTACTCCGCCTCAAATCTGCCTATTCAGTATAGCGGAAAGGCCAGAGTATGTCAAGCATTTTTTCACAAATTTTTCAAAATTCCGGCATAAAATAATCATTCACTCCGATTGATGTAAAGTACCTCGTTCGGCTTCACCATGCCAAGGTATTCCCGCGCCATCTGTTCAATATAAACATCGCTGTTATAATAATCCTGCCGTTTTTCAAACTCCATTTTCCGCTCCTGCTCCGCGTCAATTTCATTTTGCAGGGCAGCTTTTTCCTCCAGCAGTTCCTGATAACGGTTCACCTGGTTCCCCACACCGACTACAACCGTACAGATAAACAGCGCCATAAACACCCGCAGAAATACGGAAGACGGCCTTGTACCTTTATTTTTTTTACTTTCTTTTTTCGCCATGCATAAGCCCCATTCCTTCTGTTATCTCCGGCGCAGTATTTTCCAATCCCGCCGAAAACGCCTCTTATTCATTTTTACATAAACCCGCGCGCTTTGCAACAGTTTTTTTTGCCAGCTTTCGCAAAAGCCGCCAAATTTCCGCAGAGGTTTCCGAAAAGGGAGGAAAAGCAGGCGAAACGGCGTGAAAAGGATACGGAAAAAAAGGCACACCAGATATTTGATGAGCCGTATTACGCTGTCGCTAATGGCAACGACCCAGCGGCTGAGTGTCAGAAAATATAACCCCATGCCGCCGAACAGTCCAAACAGCGAAAAAAAACGCACCTCGCCCGAATTGGCATGCAGAAGAACACCGAACACCAGAAAAACGGCAGTCAGCCAGAAAAGCGCGTCCTCCGCCTGCACCCAAAACCGCTTATGGCGCAGGCTGTGGCGGAACACACGCAGACAGTCATACAAAAGCCCCATACCGCCGCCCAGCGCAATGCAGAGCAGAAACAGCCGCGCCTGTTCATGCAGAGATAATATCATTTGCTGCGCCCCCTATCAACGGAACAGCTTTCCGAGGAGCGGATGCGTTCTGCCGCCGGCAGCAGAACCGTCAGAGTAGTCGATACTGTCAATCGTACCATTGACCGTAACTTCCCCTTCTTCCAAATCCAGCTTGCCAATGTGCAATTCCGCGCCCTTCAGCACAAGCAGTCCACAGGTCGTTTCCATCATTACGCCCTCCTCATCAAAAGAAAGCACCTCCAAAACGCCGCCAATCTGCAATTTTTCACGTTCTTCCATCATCAAAGTATGGTGTCCGCCCCTCTTTTTTTCTTCCGCCAAAACGAATCCCTCCCATAGATTTCCTGCTAATAGCTTATGCGGATGGGCTTCGCGGCAGACCTGAAATCAAAAAAGCGGCCGAAAAGGCGACTTAACTGAAGAAAACAGATTTTTCTTTTGGCTTGGTTTCTTTAGTCAAACGCTGACGGCTGCTGCCTGAGAAAATTTCTTCTGAAATTTTAGCCGCTCTGAAAAATCCTAATTTTTCAGATATTTCAAAAAATGAAATTTTCTTATGGCAACGCCCATAACAGGCCGCAAAATTTTAGAAAGCAGTTTGTTTTTCTCTCAGCAGGGCGGATTCCCATACAAATCCGTTCCTGCCGCATCAATTACGACAATAACAGGAAATTCCTCCACCGTAAGCCGCCGTATCGCTTCTGTCCCCAAGTCCTCATAAGCGACAGTTTCAGTCTTTTTGATGCATTTGGAAAGGAGTGCGCCCGCCCCGCCGACAGCGGCGAAATATACCGCCTGATTTCTGCACATAGCGGCAATGACCTCCGACGAACGCCGTCCCTTCCCGACCATGCCTTTCATGCCCAGGTCCAGCAGACGCGGCGTATATTTATCCATACGGCTGGAAGTTGTCGGTCCAGCAGAGCCAATGACATGCCCCTGCCTTGCGGGAGAAGGCCCCATATAATAGATGGTCTGCCCGGCGATTTCAAACGGGAGCGTACCGCCCGCGTCCAGCGTTTCCGCCATTCTTTTATGCGCCGCGTCCCGCGCGGTATAAAGCTCTCCCGTCAGGTATACATAATCCCCTGCCCTGAGTCCGGCAATGTCCTCCTGCGTCAGCGGCAGTCTGATATGCTTTTCCATGTTCCTGCCCCCTTTCAAAGTACACAGCCGGCATGCCGGTTGACATGACAGCAGAGGTTGACAGCCAACGGCAGACCGGCAATATGCGTTGCATACGTATTGATATGCACCGCAAGTGCAGTAGCATTGCCGCCCAGACCGGCAGGGCCGATTTGCAGGGCATTAATGCGTTCCAAAAGCTCCGTTTCCAGCGCGCGGATATGCGGCAGTGCGGAAGGCGCGCCCGTTTCGCGCGTCAGGGCTTCTTTTGCCAGCAGGGCCGCTTTTTCAAACGTCCCGCCGATACCCACACCTACCACCAGCGGCGGGCAGGCATTCGGTCCCGCTTCGGCAACCGTCTGCACAATGGCCTCTTTCACGCCCTCTGTGCCGTCTGCGGGCTTCAACATGAATATACGGCTCATATTCTCACTGCCGAAGCCCTTCGGTGCAACGGTAATTTCCACCTGATTCCCCGGAACAATGGAGCAATGCAGTACGGCAGGCGTATTGTCACCCGTATTCTGTCGGAGCAGCGGGTCGCCCACAACAGATTTCCGAAGGAATCCCTCCGTATACCCGCGGCGTACGCCCTCGTTTACGGCCTCCGTCAAATCTCCGTCGAAAAAATGCACGTCCTGCCCGATTTTCAGGAAAACGACCGCCATTCCTGTATCCTGACAGATGGGAATACTTTCTTCTGCGGCAATTTGTAAATTTTCCTCCAGCTGCCCTAAAATACGACTGGCAAGCGGGTTGCTTTCCTGTTCAGCCGCACGAGCCAGTGCGTTCCGCATATCCGTCGAAAGAAAGTGGTTCGCCTGTATGCAGAGTTCGCAGACCGCATCTGCAACCGTTTCAACCGAAATTTCCCGTATCATACACACCCTCCTACCGCGTCCGCAACTGCTTTGGCAACGCGTTTGTCAAACACAGACGGAATAATGTAATCCTCACGCAGTTCTGTTTCATCAATCAGTCCCGCAATGGCATAAGCCGCCGCCAGCTTCATGGGGTATGTAATATCTCGTGCGCGTGCGTCCAATGCACCGCGGAATATTCCTGGAAACACAAGCACATTGTTAATCTGGTTCGGGTAATCGCTCCGGCCTGTCGCCATAATGCGTACGCCTGCCGCTACAGCCTCCTCATAGGAGATTTCCGGCGTAGGGTTCGCCATAGCGAAAACAACAGCGTCTCGGTTCATGCTTTTCACCATTTCCGGCTTGAGCACGCCCGCCGCAGAAACGCCTATAAATACATCCGCACCCTTCACCGCATCTGCCAGAACGCCCGTCCTGCCCTCCGGATTTGTCAGCCTTGCCAGTTCCGCAGTATGCGGGAGCATATTTTCACGCCCTTCCGCAAGGATACCTTCTTTATCGCATATCAGCATATGTTTCACTCCGGCGTGCAGCAGCATTTTTGCAATCGCTGTACCTGCACTCCCCGGACCATTCAACACAACGCGGATTTCCTCCATTTTCTTCCCTGTCAGCTTCAGCGCATTCAGAAGTGCGGCCGTTACAACGATGGCCGTACCATGCTGGTCATCGTGGAATACAGGAATATCCAGCTCCTTTTCCAGCCGCCGTTCGATTTCAAAACAGCGCGGTGCACTGATATCCTCCAGATTGATTCCGCCGAACACAGGCGCGATACGTTTTACCGTTTCAATGATTTCTTCTGTATCCTTCGTTGCAAGGCATATGGGGAAAGCGTCCACATTCCCGAATGCCTTGAACAGCACGGCTTTTCCCTCCATAACGGGCATGGCGGCCTCCGGCCCAATATTGCCCAGCCCGAGGACAGCTGTCCCATCTGTAACCACAGCAACAAGGTTACCCTTTGCCGTATAGGTATAGACATTTTCCTTATCCTTTTGTATTTCCAGACAGGGCGCGGCAACGCCGGGAGTATATGCCGTACTTAAATCCTCTCTCGTTTCCAGAGGAATCCTGCTGGAAACACTGATTTTTCCTTTGTTTTCCTTGTGCAGCTGCAATGCCATTTCAGCGTAATCCATTACAAACGGCCTCCTTCCGCTTTTTTCATAAGGTATTCTTTCCCGGAAATTCCGGGTTCCGTCATGCCGACAGGGCTCAGGATTTTTTCAAGCTCTTCTTCTGTCAGCAGTCCTTCCTTCAAAATCAGGCTGCGGACGGTTTCGCCAGTCTGCAATGCCTGCTTGGCGATTTCCGCCGCTTTTTGGTAGCCGACATGCGGGCAGATGGCAGTAATGATGCCGACGCTGTTTTCCACCAGATAGCGGCAGCGCGTTTCATTGGCAGTGATGCCCTTCACGCAGTTATCCACAAGCGTCCGCACGGCATAAGCGAGGGTATCGATGGACTGGAACATGCAGTAAAATACAATTGGTTCAAATGCGTTCAACTCCAGCTGTCCCGCTTCCGCCGCCATGGTGATGGTAAGGTCGTTCCCGATTACATGGAACGCCACCTGGTTGACAACCTCCGGAATGACAGGGTTGACCTTTCCCGGCATGATGGAGGAACCATTCTGCTTCGCGGGAAGGTTGATTTCCCCAAAACCCGCCCTCGGCCCGGAGGACATCAGCCGCAGGTCGTTGGATATTTTGGAGAGCGTGACCGCGCAGGCCTTTACCGCCCCGGAAACGGCGACAAACGGATCGAGGTTCTGCGTTGCGTCAATCAGGTCAAACGCCTGCACAAACTCCATATCAGAAACCTCCGACAGCTTTGGCACAATGCGCCGCAGATAGGCTTCGTCTGCGTTAATGCCCGTGCCGATGGCAGTGCCGCCCATATTCAGCGTCCGCATTTCATCCATGGCCTTATCCATGCGGCGGATATCCCGCAGGATTGCGTCAGCATATGCCTGGAATTCCTGCCCAAGGCGGATGGGGACTGCGTCCTGCATCTGCGTGCGCCCCATTTTAATCACATGGTCAAATTCCTCCGCTTTTTCGGAAAGGGCTTCATGCAGGCGTATCAGCTCCTTTTTCAGGCCGCCCAGCAAGCGCAGCGCCGTCATTTTGCCTGCTGTGGGAATGACGTCGTTTGTGGATTGGCCGCAGTTCACATGGTCGTTGGGGTGGATAAGGGAATAATCCCCCTTTTCCCCGCCGAGGAGCTCAATCGCACGGTTGGCAATGACTTCGTTTGCGTTCATATTCAGAGAGGTTCCAGCGCCGCCCTGTATCGGGTCTACAATAAAGAATTCGTGCAGCTTCCCGCTGATGATTTCATCACAAGCGTGTACAATCGCCTGCGCCTTCCTCTTTTCCAGTATGCCGGTTTCGCAGTTCGTAATGGCTGCCGCTTTTTTGATAAACGCAAGGCTGTTGATAATTTCCGGGTGCATTGCCAGCCCGGTGATATGGAAATTTTCTGCTGCCCGAAGGGATTGTACGCCGTAATATACATCCTGCGGGACGTCCTTTGTTCCAATGGAATCCTTTTCTGTACGATATTGCAAGCTTGTTTTCTCTGTCATATCAGCCGCCTCCCAATCTAATAGCCAATACTTATTATTTGTCGTTTACTTCCAGATGCAGTACATCCGGCCTTGCGTAATGCCCGCAGGGGTCGAATTCCATACGGCTTGCAGGCACCTTCTGCATATCCAGCTCCGCGTAAATGATTTCTTCCTTATCCCAAACCGGCTCGGTTACATAATTGCCAAAGGGGTCGACTACACAGCTGCCGCCGCGGCAGACGATTTCGGGCAGCTTTGCAATTTCCTCCGGGCAGTGCAGGTCTTTCGGGTACATATCCCTTGTGAAAAACACATCACAGTTGATGAAAAAGCACTTGCCCTCAATGGCAATATGGCGGATGGTTGAAAACCAGGATTCATAATCATTCGTATTGGGGGAGATATAGATGGTAATGCCCTTCTGGTAGAGCGCGACACGCGCCAGCGGCATCAGGCTTTCCCAGCAAATCATAGCACCCATCGGCCCCCACGGGGTATCCGCGACCGGGAAATAATGCTTATCCGCATCGCCCCAGACAAAACGCTCCGCACCGGTAGGCTTCAGCTTCCTGTGTACGTGCAGCAGCTCGCCCTCCGGGGAAAACATGATATTTGAATTATAGAGTGTTGCGGTAACAGCATCCCGCTCAGATACGCCGATGCTGACATAGGCATGAGCCTGTTTTGCCGCCTGTGCAAGCCGCTCCGATTCCTCTCCCGGCACAACGATAGAGTTGTCATAATAAACCTTCCAGTCCTTTCTGCCTTCCTCGTTGCGGCTGCCAACGGTAAAACCATACGTCATGCCGTAAGGGTAGCCCGCGATAAACAGCTCCGGAAATACAATGAGTTCCGCGCCCTGTTCTGCCGCCTCCGCAATCAGCTTTACGGCTTTGTCCGTAGACTTTGTTTTGTCAAACATCACTGGCGCAGCCTGTACAACTGCAATTTTGCATTTGTTCTGCAAATCCTTCATTTTCGTCACTCCTTATTTTGAATTATAAATTATTTCTGCCTTGGGCAGAGTACTGCATTACGCGCGAATACAGACCTCTCCCGCAAGAGATTTCGCAAAACACTGCTGTATTTCCTGCGGGTCGTTCGTCTGCCCCAGCGTCCACATCAGCTTGGTATATGCCGCTTCGGCAGTCATATCATACGCCTGCAATACGCCGCTTTCCAACGCCCGCAGCCCCGTTTCATATACGGAGAGGCTGCTGCCTTCATACAGGCATTGGCTGCCCGTCAGAACTGTGATACCGTTTTCCACAGCCTGCCGCACCGCTCCCATAAAATCCCGCTTCAGGAACGGAATACCTCCCAGTCCAAAGGCTTCAATATAAATACCCTTGTAGCCCTGTTCTGCCAGCAGGTATATGATTTCCGGGTCAATCCCCGGGTACAGCTTGAGAATGCAGACGCGGTCAGAATAGCCGGTACAAAGAGAAAATCCTCCTTCCTGCTGCGGGAGCAGCTTTGTATGGACACAAAGCCCAAGGGAGTTAATCTCTGCTATGTATGGGTAGTTGATGCTTTCAAATGCATCAAAGCTCATGGTACGCACTTTGGACGAACGGACCCCCAGCATCACTTTACGGTTAAATGCCACAAACACGCCTGGGTGCCCGCCTGCCGCCATATAAACGGCACAGCGGCCATTTTCCATGGCATCTGCAACAGGATGGCTGATGGAAAGCTGGCTGCCTGTAATCACAACAGGAATTGGAACATTCCGCAGCATAAAGCCCAGCATAGAAGCAGTATAAGCCATCGTGTCCGTACCATGAATCACGACAATTCCGTCATACAGCGGAATCACCTCCGCTATGCGTTCCGCAAGCCGTTTCCAGTCCTCCGGAAAAATGTTTGCGCTGTCCACAGAAAACAGGTCCTCCATTTCCAGCTCTATACTCCGCGTTACAAGCCGCAGTTCGTCCAGCAGTTCCTGACTGCTTAAACCGGGCGCCAGCCCCTTTTCTCCCTGAACGGAAGAAAATGTTCCACCGGTATTTATCATCAATATTTTTTTCATGCTTCTCTCTCCCTATCATCCGCGCACCAGCGCATCACTTTCTGTCCGGCTTTTCTTTACAAACATCATAGCATAGATTACAATATAAGTAAAATTAATGATTTTTATTATGTTTATTATTTTTTATGATTTAGGGGGTCGGATTTATGGAACTGCGCCATCTGACGACATTTATACATGTCTGCGAATTTATGAGCTTCTCTAAGGCGGCAGAACATCTGGGATATACGCAGTCCTCCGTTACACAGCAGATTCAGCAGCTGGAAGCGGAACTGGGTGTGGAACTGTTTGAACGGACGGGGAAACGATTTTCCCTTTCCACAAAAGGGCTGGAACTTCTGCCCTATGCCAACCGGCTCACTTCCCTTGCTTCTGAAACAAAGGCAGTTGTTTCCAATGCCCAAAAACCAAGCGGTGTTCTGCGCATTGGGGCAATTGAATCCACCTGCAACTATATACTGCCGCCTATTTTGAAACAATATCTGAAGTTATGGCCGTCTGTGCAAATCTCCGTACGCAATGCAACCACATTGGAAATTATGGAAATGCTGCGGAAAAATCAGGTAGATTTGATTCTGACACTGGATGAAAAAATCGCCGGGCCTGAATGGAGCACCGCATGGGAACAGCCGACAAATATCGTGTTTCTCTGCTGTCCCGCGCATTCATTTGCAGGGCGGGCAAATATCCGCCTTCGGGATATTCTGGAAGAAAATCTTCTTCTGACAGAGCCGGGCTGTAATTACCGGCAGGTATTTGAGCATGACTGCGCAGAACGGAATCTGGAAATCAAATCTAATCTGGAAATCGGGAGTATCAGCAATATTCTTGATTTCACAAAGCACAATTTCGGTATAACCTTTCTGCCCGAAGCCGCTGCCCATGCAGAACTGCAAAAGGGAACCCTTTCTGTATTCCAAATGGAGGATTATTCTATGCAGATGCTGATTCAACTGATTTACCGAAAGGATAAGTGGGTTTCTCCTGCTATCAGGGAGCTGATAAAACTGAGTATGTGCACTGACTCAGACGAGCGCGAAAACAACACAAAATAATAGAGCAGAAAAATGTAGAAATTATCTGAAACATAAAAAAAATTGGAAATTCCTGTTTCTCACAAGGAATTTCCAATTTGCTTTTTACGGAGAAGGAGGGATTTGAACCCTCGCGCCACGCGAATGACCTACACCCTTAGCAGGGGCGCCTCTTCAGCCTCTTGAGTACTTCTCCAAAATGCCTACTGCAAGAAACAGTATAGCATCATTTTTATGGCTTGTCAAACCTTTTTTTGAAAAAATATGCTTCTGCTGCAAAAAAATGAAACACCCGCCCCGGCTCTACTTCACCATTGCATGCTGCCATTTCGTTCCGCGATAGCGTATTATGAACAATATCGCCCGTACAAGCCAGTCTATCGTCATCGCAACCCACACACCGAATACACCCATCTGCATTTTCACGCCCAGAAGCCAGCTGAATCCGATACGGAACACCCACATGGATACAACCGACCAGACCATGCAGTATTTCACATCGCTTGCGGCGCGAAGTGTATTCGCCAGAGAAAATGCTTCCGGCCATATTAAAACGGCACACACAGCGTGCCACCAGACAATCTGTTTCGTAAGCATAACAGCCTCATCCGAAAGGTTATAGAGATACAGCACAAGCGGCATTGCCGCCAGAATCACAACATTAAATAAAATAATCATAACATGTATCAGCTTCAGTATTTTGCGCGTATAATACCTTGCCATATCAAAATCCCCTGCACCGACACAGCGGGAGCAGACCGTAATAATCGCCATACTGACAGACATTCCCGGCAGCACCTGGAACGTCGAAAGGATATTGCCAACCGCATTTGCTGCAATAGACGCGGTTCCGAAACTCGCAATCATACTCAGCACCAGTATTTTCCCCAGCTGGAACATGCCGTTTTCCAGTCCGTTCGGCACACCGATATAAGCGATTTTTTTCAGCATGGAGCCGTCCAGCCGGAACGAAAATGGTTTTTCCAGCCCCAGAACGAGCCCCGGTGCGCGCAGCAGTATCAATATTCCCACGCCTGCAATAATACGCGAAACGAGCGTTGAAACCGCCGCGCCCGCAACGCCCATATGGAAACCGAAAATCAGCAGGGCATTGCCGCAGATATTGATGGTATTCATCAGGAAAGACAGATACATCGGCACCTTGGAGTTGCCCATAGAGCGGAACACCGCCGCACCTGCGTTATAAAGCGCGATAAACGGTATGGACGCAGAAACAATCACAAGATAAATTTTCGCCGCCTCCATGACATCAGCCTCAATATGTCCAAAAACATAATGCAGAATCAGGTTGCGCGCCAGATAAATCAGCACCGTAATGAAAACGGAAAACAACGCTGTAAACAGTACGAGCTGATTGACAGATTTTCGAGCCTTCTCCCTGTTGTTCTGCCCGAGATACTGCCCCGCGACTACCGCACCGCCCGTTGCCAGTGCGGCAAACAGGTAAATCAGCAGTATGAAAATATTATCCACCAATGATACACCCGAAACAGCGTGTTCCCCCACGCTTGCAACCATGATGGAATCCGACATACCGACCAGTATCGCCAGCAGCTGTTCAATAATCATCGGCGCAATCAACCGTCTCAAATCGCGGTTTGAAAACAGATGTGCCTTCTTCTCCTCCATTGTTTCCATCTTCCGCTCCCCCTTTTCAAATGATGAAAGCGTCCCGTTTCAAAATCAGGGCCGCCTTTCTATGGACTCCATTATAGCCCTCTCATTTTGCATATGCAATGCAGAATCCATGGGGAAAAGTGTTTTTGTGATATTGCCCAAAAGCAGACGGGTTTTCCGCTTGTTTTCCATCAAAAGTCAGCGTTCTACGGCAGCAGAAATTCCTGATTCTTTCCGCGGATATCCATAACTTTGGTGCCATAGCCCTTTTCTTCCAACATTCTGCATACACCGAACTTCCCCCAGAAATGCATGGGAAACATGGTTTCCGCGCCGATTTCTTCCATAAAATAATCCGCCGCCCAGTAATATTTATCTTGCAGCCGCAGGTCCACCGGAATAAACGCTACATCTATCCTGCGCCCTTTCAGCTTGTCGACTTCCTCTGTGTAGCTTCTGGCAATATCCCGGTTAAAGGCATCGCTCTCACCGTTCCAGTGCCACCAGTTCAGGTCGCCCGCGTGGTATATATTCCTGCCATCTGCCTCCACAAAAAACGCAACGCCCTCGTCATTCGAACGCAGTGTTTCAATGTGTATCCCTCCGAATTCGTAGGCCGCATGCGGCTTTACCACCAGCTTTTCGCCCATAAAATCCGCTCCCGGGCGTACGTCCTTGGAGAATATATAACGTACACCGCTCTGCCCAGCCCAGTCCAATATACGGCGGTCAAAATGGTCCTCATGGAAATGGGAAACAAATACAAAAATATCTTTTCCGGCATATGCCGCCGGATTAAAATAACAAAAACGCCCGCCCTGTGTATAATAATCGAACAGTAATACCTTTGTTTCCGTTTCCACAGCAAAGCCGCTGTGATGCAGATACGTCACTTTCATAGCCCGAACCCTCCTTTTTCTTATTATAACTCTTTCACAAAAACAAGGCAATAAAAAGCAGCCCCGGAAATTCCGGAGCCGCCAGGTTTTTTTTCCTCCGCAAAACAAAGTTTTGCGCCGACCGGAGCAGAGCGAAGACAGTGTCCTCTCGCGGGGTGTGGGGCAGAGCCCCTCGGTTTTAAGGTCTTTCTCTTTATCTCTCCGCCATGCTGCGGTAAGATTCGTATTTCTCCTTTGCGTAGTCCGCCGCTTCTTTGAGCAGTACCTCCGCCGTTTCGGGGAATGTGCGTACCAAAGAGGAATAACGAACTTCGCCCATAATGAACTCATTATAATCCATCGTAGGCTCTTTGGAATCCAGAATGAACGGATTCTTGCCTTCCTTTTTCAAGTCAGGGTTGTAGCGGTACAAATGCCAGTAACCCGCGTCAACAGCCAGCTTTGCTTCCAGCTGTGCGTTTGCCATACCCTTGGAAATGCCATGGTTGATACAAGGCGCGTAAGCAATGATGAGGGACGGGCCATTGTATGCCTCTGCCTCTTTCAACGCCTTAATCAGCTGTGCAGGGTTCGCACCCAGTGCAACCTGAGCTACATAGATATAACCATAACTCATTGCCAGCATACCCAGGTCTTTCTTCACAGTCGGTTTGCCGCCTGCTGCGAACTGTGCAACCGCACCGATAGGCGTCGCCTTGGAGGACTGGCCGCCTGTGTTGGAGTAAACTTCCGTATCCACAATAAGCACGTTTACATCTACGCCAGACGCAAGCACATGGTCAAGACCGCCGTAGCCGATGTCATACGCCCAGCCATCGCCGCCGTACATCCACATGGATTTCTTTGTCAGGTGTTCTTTGTTTTCCAGAATGAACTCTTTCAGCTCAGCCGCTTCACCGCTTACAGAAAGCCCTTCCAGAGCCGTCAGCAGAGCCTTTGTGTCCTCTTTGCTGCGATGTCCGTCATTGTAGTTATCCAGCCATACTTTGCCAGCTTCCGCAAACGCCGCGTCATTTGCCAGCACGAGCAGGTCTTTCAGCTTCATTGCTACGCGTTCCCTCTGCTGTTCTACCGCGAGAACCATACCAAGGGAGAACTGCGCGTTATTTTCAAACAGGGAATTGCTCCACGCAGGGCCATGACCCTCTTTATTCGTCGTGTAAGGCACGCAGGGAGCCGCAGCGCCCCAAGCCTGTGTACAGCCTGTTGCGTTTGCAAGGTACATTCTGTCGCCGTAAAGCTGTGTCATCAGCTTCGCGTATGCTGTTTCTCCGCAGCCTGCGCATGCGCCGGAGAACTCCAGCAGAGGCTGTTCAAACTGGCTGCCCTTCACGCTGTATTTATCCATCGGGTTTTCCTTATAGGAAAGCGCAAGGGAGAAGTCCCAGTTGTCCTGTTCGCCCATCTGCGTATCCAAAGGCTTCATCGTCAGAGCCTTTTCCTTTGCAGGGCAGGCAGTTACACAGACGCCGCAGCCCTGGCAATCCAGCGGGTCAACCTGCATACGGTACATATATTTGGAAATTTCGCCCGCGCCGGCAGCTTTCTTTGTGATGTAGCTTTCGGGCGCATTTGCAGCTTCCTCCTCCGTCAGCAGGAACGGGCGGATACAAGCATGCGGGCAGACATACGAGCACTGGTTACACTGAATACACTTTGTCGGATCCCATTCAGGTACGTCGATGGCAACGCCACGCTTCTCAAATTTAGATGTACCAAGCGGCGCAGTGCCGTCCTCGCGCCCAGCGAATACGGAAACCGGCAGGCTGTCGCCCTTCAGCGCATTCATGGGAACAAGCAGTTTTTCTACATATTCAGGCAGGATACGTTTTGCGTCCTCTTTATCAATATCCTTCGCATCTTTCCAGCTTTCGGGCACGTCAATTTTTACAAGGCCGGAAAGCCCAGCGTCAACCGCCGCATAGTTCATGTTGACAACTTTTTCGCCCTTCTTGCCATAGGATTTTTCAATCGCCGCTTTCATGTAGCCCACAGCGTCCTCAACGGGAATGATATTCGCCAGCTTGAAGAACGCAGACTGAAGCACAGAGTTTGTGCGGTTGCCAAGACCAATTTCGCGGCAGATTTCTACTGCGTCGATGGTGTAGAACTGAATGTTGTTGTTCGCAATCGTCCGTTTTACTTCTGCGGGCAGATGGCGCTCCAGTTCTTCGCCCTTCCAGCCGCAGTTCAGCAGGAACGTACCGTTCGGCTTAATCTCAGAAACAATATCATACTTCGAGATATAGGACTGGTTATGGCATGCCACAAAGTCCGCCTTAAATACCAGATAGCTGGAACGAATAGGCACATCGCCAAAACGCAGGTGAGATTTTGTGATACCGCCGGATTTCTTTGTATCGTATTCAAAATACGCCTGCGCGTACTTGTCTGTATGGTCGCCGATAATTTTAATGGAGTTTTTGTTTGCGCCAACGGTACCGTCAGAGCCAAGGCCCCAGAATTTGCACGCAATCGTGCTTGCGTCGGTTACTTCCGGCTCTGCGCCGACTTCAATAGATGTATTGGAAACATCGTCGGTGATACCAACGGTGAAGTGGTGCTTCTTCGCGCCCTTCATATTGTCGAATACCGCAACAACCTGTGCAGGAGTTACGTCCTTGGAAGAAAGGCCATAGCGTCCAGCCAGCACCTGCGGGCTGCGTCCGGCCTCTACCAGTGCAGAACATACGTCTTCATACAAAGGCTCGCCCAATGCACCGGGTTCTTTTGTTCTGTCCAGAACAGTGATAATTTTCGCACTCTCCGGCAGAGCCGCCATGAAATGCTTCATGGAGAACGGACGATATAGGTGTACCTGTAAGAAACCAACCTTTTCGCCCTTTGCTGTCAGATTTTCCACAACTTCCTGCGCTGCGCCTGTGATGGAGCCCATCGCAATGATAACATGCTCCGCATCGGGTGCGCCAAAGTAGTTAAACAGGTGGTAATTGCGTCCTGTAATTTTATTGATTTCCAGCATGTAGTTCTCAACGATTTCCGGCAGACGTGTATAGAACGGTGTGCATGCTTCCCTGTTCTGGAAGAATACGTCAGGGTTCTGTACAGTAGAACGCTGTACGGGACGCTCCGGATTCAGGGAGCTCTTGCGGAATTTCTTAAGTGCGTCCTGGTCAATCAGTTTGCCGATTTCATCATAGTCCATAACTTCGATTTTCTGAAGCTCATGGGAAGTACGGAAACCGTCAAAGAAATGCACAAACGGCACACTGCCTTTAATTGCAGACAGGTGCGCAACGCCGCCCAAATCCATAACCTCCTGCACAGATGCGGAAGAAAGCATTGCACAGCCAATCTGACGGCAGCTCATAACGTCGGAATGGTCGCCAAAAATAGAGAATGCATGTGTGCCGACTGTTCTGGAGCTGACATGGAATACGCCGGGTTTCAGCTGGCCCGCAATACGGTACATCGGGGGAATCATCAGCAAAAGACCCTGAGATGCTGTGTATGTAGTCGTCAGCGTACCAGCCTCCAATGCGCCATGCATCGCGCCTGCCGCGCCTGCTTCGGACTCCATTTCCACAAGGCGGACAGTCTGTCCAAACAGGTTTTTCTTGCCATTTGCAGACCAGCTGTCAACATGCTCCGCCATAGGGGAGGAAGGTGTGATGGGGTAGATGGTAGCAACTTCGGTAAATGCGTAAGAAATATACGCAGCTGCTTCGTTGCCGTCCATCGTTTTCATGATTTTTGTGTTCATGGAATGGGACTCCTTTCATACATTAGTTTTATAGGGGGACACAGGAACCAGTTACGGGCAGGAAGGGATAAAATATCACAGGAAATGCCATGCCTGCCGGTTCCCTTTTTCATAATTTCATGATAAATTATTTCGGAATTATTGTCAATCGTTTACGAATGGATTTGGTTGTATTCTGTGTACAAAATTAGATACTTGTGCGAAAATAATAAAAAAATTCTGTTGATACAAAATTTTCTATCCACAACAGATAAAAAATACGGAAACCGGATAATGCATAAAAAACAGATATGAAAATACGCACAGTTTTTTGTGCAATCTGTCAGAATTTAGCAACTGTAAACAAAAAATAAAGCGATATGGCATAAAAAAGAAAGATACTGCATTTTGTGTTTTTTCATATACAATACAATTTGCATGAAACAGGGAAAATACTAACGCAAGGGGGAACGGCATATGAAAAAAGGAAGGATACGGTTTTTAGCAGAAGGAGAAGCACCTCTGCTGCCTGGCTGGACAAGGTTCCTGCCCGCAGCATGGCGAAAATACTACACACGTTCCAAACGCCCATACCGCCTGAAAGAACAGGACGGTATCTGGGAAGGAATACTGCATACCGGCAAAGAAGGCATAGCCGAGGAAAACTGGCGGCAGAACGCAGCGGCACTGCTGGACGAAATGCGGCAGAACGGCGTAGGAATCCTCATACCGCCCACAGAGGGAGATTTTCCACAGGAAGGGCTGCCCTTTGCGGAGGGACGGAAAATCACAGCTGTTTTTGCCTTTGCAGGCGCGGCAGAGGCTCTGCGGCGGAAGGGCATGGAACCGGCACAGGCTTCCTACCTGATTGCGGGCGGCGAGCCCCTGCTTTGGGAACAGGCATTCAGTTCTATGGGCAACGAGGTCAACCGCCTAAGCATTTATACGGAGCAAAAGCGCGCGGCAGAAGCCATTGCAGAACAACTCTATGAAGAACGCGGGCTTTTGGTGGAAGTTTTCTCTTCGCCAAAAAATCCGGCTTTTACAAAAGCGGACGCAATACTCTCCTGCGGACTGGAACAGCGGAACTATGAACATATCTTAAAACAGGGCTGTTTCTGGCTGGATTTGGCTGGCAACCGCCCTGCCCTGCGGCGGCTGACGCGGCTCCGGCCGGACATTACGGCGGCAGAAGGGTTTTATTTTCACACCGGCTCAGGGGAAGGACAGACAGAAGGACACGAAGCAGAAGCCGATGCATATATCAGCTGCCCGGTATTCCGACAGTGCTGGAAACAGGACAAAAACAGCGGTGCAGAGTCGTTTGACGAGCTTTCTGCAATGGGCTACCGCGTTTCCGGCTTCTCCGCGCTGGGAAAACGGGTGAAGGTTTCAAAGAGATAAAGCTGTGCGGCATAATGGACGTTGCCATAAGAAAATTTCATTTTATGAAATGCCTGAATCATCAAGATTTTTCA
>CAMQRG010000003.1 GCA_947036475.1 uncultured Clostridia bacterium | reverse complement strand
GGCTTTTGAAAAAGCCTTGAAACTCGCCCTTTTCCTCGAACGGGCAAAGCCCGCTCTGTGGATTCCATTCAGGAAACGCTTCGTTTCCCGAACCCTTCCGCGATACGAAAACAGTTTTTTTGACAGTCTGGGAAAAATCAAAAAATGGTTTTTTCCGTTTTTTGTTTCTAAACTTTCAGGGAACGTCCTTCCGCTCAATTTCCGCCCCCAATGCCCGCAATTTTTCATCTATTTTATAATACCCACGTTCAATATGGTAAATATCGCTGATTTCCGTCTCCCCTTTCGCCGCCAGTGCGGAAAGTATCAATGCCGCGCCCGCCCGCAGGTCCGTTGCCTTCACTTTTGTGCCCGTCAGCGTTTCCACTCCCTCAATGACTGCGCTGCGGCTGTCAATCTTAATATCTGCACCCATACGCTGGAGTTCCCCCGCATGAATGAACCGATTTTCAAATACAGTTTCCGTAATCACGCTGGTCCCTTTTGCAACAGCCATCAGGCTCATGAACGGCGCCTGCATATCCGTCGGAAAACCGGGGAAAGGCATTGTTTTCAACTGTATCGGGTGCAGCCTGCCCTTCCGGCTTACCCGCAGCCCTTCCGGTACAGTCTCCGTCCTGACGTTACATTCTGCCAGCTTTGCAATGACAGGCTTCAGGTGTTCCTCGCGGATATTTTCCAGAAGAATATTCCCGCCCGTAATGGCTGCCGCCGCCATAAACGTCCCCGCTTCTATGCGGTCAGGTATCACCTCATGCACCGCACCATGCAGCTCCTTTCCGCCAATAATGGTAATTGCGTCTGTCCCGTCCCCCGTAATATCCGCTCCCATTTCCCGCAGGAAATCCGCCAGGTCACAGATTTCCGGTTCCTCTGCGGCGTTTTCAATCACTGTACAGCCCTTCGCCAGCACTGCCGCCAGCATGATGTTCTCCGTCGCGCCAACGCTGGGAAAATCCAGATAAATACTGTTCCCTTTCAGCGTTTTTGCTGTCAGTTCCACAAAGCCGTATTCCTGTCTGCTTTTTGCACCCAACGCCTGAAAGCCTTTCAGATGCAGGTCAACAGGGCGGCTCCCAATCTGGCACCCGCCCGGCAGGGAAAGACGCGCATGTCCGCAGCGCCCCAGCAAAGCCCCTGCCACTAAAAAAGACGCCCGCATCTTCCGGGCGGTTTCGTATTCGCTTTCCACGCTTTCAATGGTTTCCGCGCGCACGCGTATCCGCTCCTGCTCCTCAGAAAATTCCACCTGCGCGCCCAGCTCCCGCAAAAGCTCCGTCATGTGAATGACGTCAGAAAGCGGCGGCACATTCCGGATTTCGCAGCACTCCTTCGTCAGCAGGCACGCCGCCAGAATCGGCAGTACAGCATTTTTGGAACCGCTGATTTTGACAGTTCCCTGCAAACCTTCTTCCAAGCCTTTCACTACAAATTTCTCCATACTGAATCCCTCGCATATAAAAAATTCTTTCTGTCTGCGCTTAGTATGCCCGTTCCAACGCGCACAACTCATAAAAGAATGTGGAATTTATATTAATTTGAAATTTTTTCCGTATTCTCATTGTTTTTTAATGAACTTTAATCCTCCTTTCATTGTCCGGAAACTTCTGGAATGGTATACTGTTAGCACCCTAACAAATTGGAGGCAGCAATGCAGAATCTTTTTCTCACAGCAGAACTGAAAACAATGGCAAATCTTATCCGGCGTATGGCGGAGCAATGCCCTGCCATGCTCCAGATAGAAGGGCTGACCGCAATACAGTGTATCGTTCTTGATTATCTTTACGAAAATGATGCGTGTGACGTATTCCAGCGGGATTTGGAGGCGGAATTTCAAATCCGGCGTTCCACAGTTACAGGAATTTTGCAGGGCATGGAACGCCGCGGGTTAATTTCCCGCCAGCCTGTTGAGCAGGACGCGCGGCTGAAAAAACTCGTGCTGACCGAAGCCGGACTCAGGATACACGCAAAAGTTGAGCAGCATATGCAGGAAGTTGAAAGCCGCGCGCTGGAAGGCGTCAGCGAGGAAGAACTCCTCATTTTCCGCAGAATTTTGGAAAAGATAAAACAAAACCTGATGTAACTAAAAAGAAAGAGAGGGAACACAATGCAGAACAGACAAAAACTGCTGCTGGTTTACTGGCTGACAGCACTCATTATTATGAGCATAATCAATTTATTTCTGATGCCCTTGATGGCGAAAAAAAAGATACTGCAAAACCTGATGTAACCCAAAAGAAAGAGAGGAAACACAATGCAGAACCAACGAAAACCCCTGTTGTATTACTGGCTGATGGCACTTGTCATTATGAGCGTAATCAATATGTTTCTCCTGCCTTTTCTGGCAAAAAGCAACGTCCAGCAGGTCAGTTATGACGTTTTCCTGACAGAAATGGAAAACAAAAACATATCCACCGCAGAGGTCAACGCAGATTTGATTTATTTCGTGCTGAAAGCAGATGATACCGTAGAGGCGGAAACGCTTATCGCGGCGGAAAAAATTTACTCCACCGTCCGCATGGACGACCCCATGCTCATCGACAGGCTCGATACCTCCGGCGCGGCTTTTACAGAAGTCAAGCCGAAACAGGTTTCCCCCTGGGTCAGCAGCTTCATCATGTTTATCATTTTCTTCCTGCTCTGGCGGTTCGTTATGAGCAAAATGATGGCGCGTATGGGCGGTATGGGCGGCAACGCCATGGCTTTCGGCAAAGCCAACGCCAAAATCTATGTCAAGGCGCAGACCGGCAAAACCTTTGCCGATGTCGCAGGGCAGGACGAAGCAAAAGAAGCCCTGCGGGAGATTGTGGATTTCCTGCATAATCCGGAAAAATATGCCGAAGTCGGAGCCACAATGCCCAAGGGTGCGCTGCTTGTCGGCCCTCCGGGAACAGGCAAAACCCTGCTGGCACAGGCTGTTGCCGGTGAAGCGGAAGTGCCGTTTTTCTCTATCTCCGGCTCGGAATTTGTGGAAATGTTTGTCGGCATGGGCGCCGCAAAGGTGCGTGACCTGTTCAAGCAGGCAAACGAAAAAGCGCCCTGCATCGTTTTCATTGACGAAATTGACACCATTGGTAAACGGCGCGATGGCAACGGTATGGGCGGCAACGATGAACGCGAACAGACGCTGAACCAGCTGCTGACAGAGATGGACGGTTTCGACGGCAAAAAAGGCGTCGTGATTCTCGCAGCAACCAACCGCCCTGAAACGCTGGACAAAGCCCTGCTCCGTCCCGGACGTTTTGACCGCCGTATCCCCGTTGAACTGCCTGACTTGAAGGGACGTACAGACATTTTGAAAGTACACGCCGCAAAGGTGAAAACAGAGGACAACATTGATTTTGACGCAGTTGGGCGGGCGACCTCCGGCGCATCAGGCGCGGAGCTGGCTAATATCGTCAATGAAGGCGCGCTGCGTGCTGTCCGCATGGGACGTGCAAAGGTCTCCCAATCTGATTTGGAGGAAAGCGTAGAAGTCATTTTGGCGGGCTATCAGCGCAAAGGGGCGGTCATCTCCCAGCATGAAAAAGAAATCATCGCCTACCACGAGGTCGGTCATGCTCTGGTTGCCGCAATGCAGAAAAATTCTGCCCCTGTGCATAAAATCACCATCATTCCCCGTACTAACGGCGCACTGGGCTACACCATGCAGATAGAGGAGGGAGAGCATTTCCTCATGAACCGCGAAGAAGCCTTCAATAAAATTGCCACGTTTACAGGCGGGCGCGCGGCAGAAGAACTGAAATTCCAATCCATTACAACAGGCGCGGCAAACGATATTGAACAGGCGACCCGCATCGCCCGCGCAATGGTTACGCGCTACGGCATGAGCGAAGAATTCGGTATGGTCGCACTGGAAACTGTGAATAATCAGTATCTTGGCGGGGACAGCTCCCTTGCCTGCTCCAATGAAACCGCCGCCAATATCGACGCGGCAGTAATTGCTCTGGTGAAAGAAGCACACGATAAGGCCGTTGGTATCCTTCAGCAAAATATGGAAAAACTGGACGAAATTGCAAAATACCTCCTTGAAAAAGAAACCATTACCGGAGAGGAATTTATGACAATTTTAAATCAGGAAAAGGATACGGAAACAGAGGAAAACGGGTAATCCTTTTTAACAAATAAAAAAGGCGTGTCTCCATAACCCCGGAGCACGCCTTTCTGTTTTCTGTCCGTTATTCAGTTTTTGCCGACTTTCACGCAGAATCCGGCGACCATCTCCTGATAACACTCTTCGCAGAGGTCAAAACTGTCCTGTCTGCCGTCCTGTCCGGAAAAATAGCCCCACGTTTTTTCTCCGTGAAAATAATCGGCCTGCGCAAAGGGGATCTCCCTGCCGCAGCCATTGCAAATCACCTTGGAAACCTCTGTTTTTTCCCGCACCACTGCCTGATATTCTCTCATAGAGCTGCCCCCTTTTTTCGCTTTGTCCGTTTACAGGTCATAGCATATCATTTTTTTGTCGAAAAATCAAACGGAATCGGCTGTCTGCGCTGCCGTTTTCTTCCGGCAAAGGGGCTGCCTCTCCGCAATACTCACATCAGGCTGTATGCCGCGATTCCAGCAAACAGCACAATTGTGCAGATGGTTTGCAGTGAGAGCGTTGTAGAAATATATGTTCCTTCTTCCTTCACGTCCGCGAACATCGGAATAATAAACGGTGCGGGCAGCGCGTAAAGTATCATCAGCGCGATTTGCAGGCTCCTGTCATACGGCACGAAGCGGAACACAAGGAAACTGACGGCCACCAGCAAAACCGCCATCACTGCCAGACGACAGACTACCGTAATCACAACAGGGCGCAGTATCCCGCGGTTCAGTTCCAAATCGTAGCCAACAACCAGCAGCACCAGCGCGCTTGTCGGTGCGGTCACCATGGAAATCGCCTGCGTCAGTATACCGCCTGCCGGAACAGAAAGCACAGCCTGTCCCACGCCAGACACACCCAGCAAAATACCAAGCGCCATACCGATACAGCATTTATTTGTTACCATATTTTTCAACAGGCCTGCCGCAGTCGGTTTTTTGCCATCTGCCAGAAAAAGCGCGCCAAGAAATCCCGTATACGCGAACACCGTTTGTCCCAAATCAACCGTCGCAAAGCCGGACTGTTCGCCCATCAGCACGCCGTAAAGCGCGTAACCCAGCATACCGCCCTCCGCGCTTGTCAGCAGCAGCGGCATAAATTTGCCATGCGTGCCAACCAGACGGCGCAGGGCAAATCCAGCCAGCAGAGCCGCACCAAAGCCAATATAAACCGTCAGGAACGTCAGCGCAACCGTTTTGGAGTAATGCGCAGTAAAAAATGCGTTAAACAGCACGACCGGCAGGCAGATATCCCCGACAACCGAGCGTATGCCCGCCAGCCCCTCCGGGCTGAGGATATTTTTTTTCCGGCAGAGCATACCCAGCAAAAGCATCAAAACAATAGGCAGCACCATTTGTGTCACCTGAAGAACCAATCCTATCTCCCCCTAGAAAAAGGGAAACATCCGAAAATGCTTCCCTTCCATATTTTTTGTAAAGACCGCGGAGCTCTGCCCCGCACCCCGCAAGGGACACCGTCCCTTGACCCGTTTTTCATCTGCATTTCATGCAGATGAAGAAAATATTAATCACTGCAAAAACGGCTTATTTATGGCTTTCCTCCTGGAAGAAGTCCCAAGCCTCTTTATCCGTATAGCCTTCATGCACAATCTTGCAGACAGCCTGCGCCATTGCGATAGGGTGCTCACTCTGGAAGATATTCCGTCCCATATCCACGCCATGTGCGCCCTTACTCATAACGTTATACGCCAGTTTCAGCGCGTCCTGCTCTGCCAGCTTTTTGCCGCCTGCCACAACGATAGGCACAGGACATGCCGCTGCGACTTCCTCGAAATTCTCACAGTCATATGTTTTCACAATCTGCACGCCCATCTCAGCGATAATACGTGTTGCCAGCTTAAAGAAACGGTCTGTCCGCTCCATATCCTTGCCAACCGCACATACGCCCAGTGTCGGAATGCTGTAACGCATACCTGCATTGATAACTTTGCTCAGATTATCAATGCTGCTCAACTGGCCGTCCGCACCGATGAATGTCTGTACTGCCATACAGTCTGCGTTCATACGGATTGCGTCCTCAATATCCACTGCAACGACCTCATGGCTCAAATCGTCCTGAAGCATAGAGGAGCCGGACGTAACACGCAGGGCAATACTTTTTGCTGTTTCGGGCGCAACACAGGTGCGGATTGCACCGCGCGTCCCCATGAAGCAGTCCACATAGGGTGCAAGCTGCGGCAGGAGCAGGTCAAGGCGCTCCAAACCAGCGGTCGAACCCATAAAATAGCCATGGTCAAACGCGAACATTACCGTATTCCCGCTTTTGGGGTTAAAAATATTCGCCATATGCTTTTTCATGCCCCAGTCCAGATGGTTGATGCCTTTCAGGAAAAAGCCGTCCTGATTCGCAAAGGGTGTGTCAACATGATAATCTTTTGATGCCTTCAGGCCTTCCAAATCTGCCATTACAAATTCCTCCTTTGTTTTCTTTTCCGGTTTGATTTTTTTAAGAAAACCGCACAAGGGACTGTTCAAATCTCCTCTCCGCTTTTCTTAATGAGGACCTTGGGGGACTCTGTCCCCAAACCCCTTCCACTTTCTTTCGGAGAAAGTGGACAAAGAACTTTATTGCAGAAAACTTCGTTTTCCGAGCAAACTATCACATAATTCGTCAAAGCAACTTCCTTTCACATCATCACATAAATATGTGATGAAAAATCGGGTCAAGGGATGGAGTCCCTTGCGGGTAGTTGAGGCGTCATGCACCGCCAGAAGAAGGCGGCGGGCTGAAAGCCCGGTTCGCGAAGCAAACTGCTTCGACCACACCCTCAAGGTTTTAACTCTTTTTATAATCAGTGGAGCATGGAAACCCATGCCCCACCGTTTGCAGCAATCCTGATAAATCCGTCTGTTTCAACGTGAATAATTAGAAGTTGTAATTATCCATGTTTTCAGCGTTGAATACAGCGCGTTCGGGCAGAAGAACAACGCCGTTGTTCGTATCTGCTGTGGAAACGCCTGCTGCCAGACAATCGTTTGCCATTACTTCACAATCGCCAAGGCCGGGGATGCTGATAACATCGCCAACTTTAACTGTGTTGCCTGCTGCCAGGTAAGCTGCAACGTAGCAGCCCATAGCGCCCTGGATCTTGCAGTCCCACAGACCCCAGTTATGGATTGTGCCGTTTGTGCAGTACTGTTTTACAGCGTTCGGTGTTGCAAAGCCTGTGATTGTAACATCATCTTTTGTCAGACCCTTGTTTTCAGCTGCCTGAAGCTGGCCGGGCAGAGCTGTGGAGTCGTTGCAGATGATCAGGTCAATGTCAGGGTGTGCGGACAGAACTGCTTCACCAACTGTGATGGATTTTTCAGCGTCCTGTTCGGAATAGTAGTTGTCAGGCTGTACATTTACCCAGTTAGGATATTTCTCTTTGATGATTTTCTCACCTTCTACCTGCCAGGAGTTCTGGTCTGTAACGGTAGCCTGAGAGTAGTGCCAAGCATAGTTTACTGCATCGTTGTCGGGGTCAACGCCGCGAGCCTTCAGGCCTTCTACGGAAAGGTCAACCAGCATCTGGCCCAGAACTTCGGGTGTACCCTGAGAAACCATCAGCGCACGGTCTTCTACGTTCGCGTCGGAGTCCCATGTGCAGACAGCAATGCCTGCTTCCATAGCAGCCTGCAGAGCGTCAGCCACACCAGCCGCGTCTACTGTGGAAATGCAGATTGCGTCAACGCCGGAAGCAACCGCCTGGTTAACAACTGCAACCTGCTCTGCAACGCCTGCAACTGCGTTGCCCATGTACTCAACTGTGATGCCCCAGTCAGCAGCATATTCCTGTGCGCCTTCGTTTGCAACTTCAAAGAACGCGTTGCCTGTCAGCTTCGGAATAAATGCGACTGTTTTACCCTCAACGGAAACAACTTCGCCGCCTTCTGCGGAATCGCCCGTATTGTCTTCTGCCGGTGCATCGTTGCCGCCGCCGCAGGCTGCCAAAGACAGTGTCATTGTCATTGCCAGCAATGTTGCAAGAAACTTCTTCATTTTACATTCCTCCCATTTTTTAGATAGTTTGCCATTGTTTACTATATCCAGAGGAAAAACTCCCCGAATATGCCTGTTTACGCCTCTGCGGAACCGCTTTTTGCACTGCCGCCTTTGAAACGCTCTTTCATTTTTGCAAATTTCGCAATCACATTCGGATTGCCCGCAAGGGAACGCCCCACAACAACCACAACCAGCAGCACGCCGATAGGAATATCCAGATACTGCGTATTGACCTTAAAGCACAACGGCATGCCGAAGCGCAGAAGCCCGATAATGATTGCCGCCAGAGCCGTACCAATCGCGCTGCCCTTGCCGCCTGTGGAAAGCGTACCGCCCAGCACAACTGCCGTAATGATATTCATGGTAAGGCCGCTGCCAAGGTCAGATTTTGCCGTCCCAAGGTAGGAAGTCAAAATCACACCCGCAATCGCCGCACTGACTGCGCTGAGGATATATGTTGACATAATGATACGTCTGCTGTTGATGCCGGAATATTCCGCCGCAGACTGATTCACGCCCACAAGGAACACCTTCCGCCCGTATTTTGTCTTATGCAGCAGCAGATATGCAATCACAAGCAGCACAAGGAAAATACAGATTTGGAACGGCACAACGCCGAACACCTTATATTTCGTAATCCAGCGGAATGACGCCGGAAACCCGCTGATACCCTGATAGCTTTCTGTGCTGGAAAGCGTTGAAACGAGCAGGGCAAGCCCCGAATAGAGGAAACTCCCGCCCAGCGTGACGACCATCGCCTGTACGCCGCAGTAGGCCACAAAAAAGCCGGAAAGTGCGCCGCCTGCCGCCGCTACCAATATCGCCACAAGCACAGCCGCCCAGATATTCAGCCCGAAATCCTGCCATGCCACGCCAATAATGATAGAGGTCAGACCAATGATTGACGCGACCTGTATATCTATGCCGCCCGTTATCATAACGAATGTCACAAATATCGAAATAATACAGATTGGCAGGAAATCGTTCGCACTTGTCATCAGAAGCGCGGGTTTCAGAAATTTTGCATTTGTCCCGCCAAAAATTACAAATTCCAGTATCAGCAGGAGCACAAGGAATGCCGTCCAGTTAAAAGCAGGACGCTTTTTCGTCAGGTTCTTCATTCTCCCGCCTCCTTTGCCGTTCCAGCCGCAGTTCGGGCAACAAGCCTTGCGCGCCGGTTCTTCACAGCGGCACGCCTCTGCATCAGCGCGTCAAATACCACAATGGTAATCAGGATAATGCCCGTGATTGCGTTATCATAATTGGACGAAAAGCCCATGAAAACAAGCAGATAGCTGATTGACGCCATAATAACCGCGCCGATTGCCGCGCCAATGACTGTGCCAACGCCGCCTGTCAGGCTGATACCGCCCAGCACGCACGCCGCAACTGCTTTCATTTCATAACCGTTGCCGCTTGCAGAGGTAACAAAACCGATGCGGCTGCAAAAAATGATACCCGCCGCCGCGCTCAAGATGCCACAAATGACATACGCCATAACTTTTGTCCGCACAACAGGGATACCGACCAGCTCCGCGCCGCCGGCATTATCGCCGACCGCCCAGAAATAGCGTCCCCTGCGGGTACGGGTCAGCGCCATATGTATCAGTACAACCAGTATTACCGCACAGCAGTAGTATACCGTAAATTTACCAATCAGCGTTACCGCCGAAAAATCCTTAAAGCTCTTGGGCAGGTTTTCCACCCATGCGCCGCCTGTATATATGTACATCATGCCGCGCAGAATGCCGTTTGTACCCAGCGTAAAAATCAGAGAAGGCACCTTCATAATGGCAACACCCCAGCCGTTAATCAGGCCGATGATGACGCCGATGATAATGCCGACTGTAAACGCAAAGCCCCAGTTTGCACCGTCGCGCAGAAGGCTGCCGACAACAGTCGCCACAAAGCCAAGGTTTGAGCCGACGGAAACGTCGATTTCTCCGACAAATATTGTGAAAGCCATGCCCACTGCCACCAGTGTATACACAACGGAGGTATTGAAGCACGCTGCCACATTGTTCACACTCATAAAACTCGGGTTCAGTATGCCGACAATAATGAACAAGCCCATCAGGAACAGGAAACTTGTCATTTCCCGCGCTTTGAAAATTTTCTTTGTTTTGTTCATGCGTCCGCACCCCCTTCTAATATACCGAACGAGGCCGCCATCAGATTATCCTGATTGATGTCGTCATTCCGGAATTCCGCGTTGATTCTTCCCTGATACATTGTTACCGCGCGGTCAGCAAGCTCCATGATTTCCTCCATATCGCTGGAAATCAGCAGTATGGAAACGCCTTCTTCCCGCAGCTGGTGGATAATGCTGTAAACATCGCCGCGCGCCGCTGCGTCAATGCCGCGTGTAGGTTCGTCCAAAATAACAATCTTCGGCGTTGTGGAAAGGCTGCGCCCGATTACGATTTTCTGCTGGTTACCGCCGGAAAGGCTGCCCGTCAGCTGGTCATGCCCCGTCACTTTTGTTCGGAAACTGTCCACGTATTTCTGCGTCACATCATGCTCCATTTTACGGTTGAGGAACAAATTCCCCATCATTTTGCTGAACAATGCCGAGCTCGTCGTATTCGCAGCCACATCACAGATCTTGAACAGCCCGTTGAGATGTCTGTCCTCGGGGACATAATTCAGCCCCGCCGCAATAACCTGCTTCGTTTTTCTGCCTGTAATATCCGTACCGCCAAGCAGGACGCTTCCGCCAAGCACCTTGTCCATGCCAAATATCGTTGTTGCCATTTCCGTTCGCCCAGCGCCTACAACGCCTGCAACACCCAGAATTTCGCCGGGATATACCTTCAATGAAATATCGGAAAAGCCAAAGCCGCTGAAATTTTTCAGTTCCAGCACAGGTGCAGCGGAATAATCCACATTTTTTACACTTGCCGCTCCGGCATGCTTCGTCAGCTCCGCATCAGGCGGTAAAAGACCCTTTACCAGATCTTCCCTTGTAAACCCGTCAACCGGGCCCTGTATGGTAATCATGCCGTCGCGCATAATGGCAACGTGCGTCGCAATCTCAAATACCTCCGCCAGACGGTGCGTAATATAGATAATACCGATTCCTTTTGCCTGCAAGTCCGAAACGCAGCGGAACAGGCTCTTTACCTCGTCAAACGTCAGTGCGGAAGTCGGTTCGTCCAGTATCAGCAGCTGCGCGTGGCGCAGAATGCCCCGCAGAATTTCCACCAGCTGCTGTTCCGCGATGGAAAGGCTGCTTGCCTTCCGGCTCAAATCCAGATTCCAGCCGATTTCCTCCATCGTATCGACAAGTTCTTTATGTAACTCCGCCTTGCTCTGTGTAAAGCCAATCAAAATATTTTCTTCCACAGTCATATTAGGGAACAGCAAAGGCTCCTGCGGAACCATATAAATGCCCTTTGCCAATGCCGCCGCAGTGCCGCGCGTCTGGACAATTTCCTCCCCGCGGAACAAAAGTTCACCCTTATCATGGGTATAAATGCCCATAATAATTTTCATCAGTGTGGATTTCCCCGCACCATTGCCGCCAATCAGCGCCAGAACTTCGCCATGCATGACGTCCATGTCGATTCCCTTAAGCACCTCATTTAACCCAAACGATTTATAAACATTCCGAATCGAGAGCAGCGGAGCTGCTTTTTCTTCCGTCCCACTCATCGCTGCAAGCCCCCTTTTTTCAATAGAAACACAAAAATGTTTCTGTGTAGAATTTTTGTTTTCAGTTTCTTATTATAGTGTTTTTTGAATGGCTTGTCAACTGTCCGAATGACTTTGGGCTCCGTTTTTATGCAATTTTTCCGCCGTTTTCGCCAAAAAAAGGAAATTATAACGTATGGATTTGTCAATTCCGCATAAAAAAGAAAAATTTTCGCCGTTTTTACTAAACATGAAAGATTGCTTTTTTCTTCTGCCCACTTCCATTTGACAAACAAAACAATCTGGTGATATACTAACTATGTTTGATACATTTGATATGACACTGGACATTTGTTGCAAAGGGTGATTCCATTGGATACCAGCAGTGCAAAACAAAATTACGAAGAAATGCTGACGGTCAAAGCGGCCTGGTATTACTATATGGAAAATTATACCCAGCAGACCATTTCCGACCTGCTTGGCATCAGCCGTACAAAGGTCGTAAACCTTCTGGAAAAGGCGCGGCAGAGCGGCGTAGTACAGTTCAGTATCCGGCAGGACGGCTGCCGCCGTATAAAGCTGGAACAGGAGCTGATTGCACGTTTCGGGCTTTCCGATGTGCTGACTTTTCCCGCCGGCAAATCGCCGACGGAGGCAGATGACAGTCTTGCGCAGGCGGCAGCGATGTACATTCTGCATCATTTGAAGGACGGGACGTTTATCAACATGGGTTACGGCGGCACAACGCGGCGCGTGCTCAACCGTCTGGCAATGATGGTGGAAAAGCCGCTGAATGTTGTCAGCCTGACAGGCGGCGTCAATTATTACCTGCCGAACGCGTATTCCAACGTATTCAATGCAAAGCTGTGGCTGATTCCCTCGCCTCTGGTGCTTTCCAGCAGGGAAACTTTACAGTCCTTGCAGCAGGAGCCCAGCGTGCAGGAAATTTACCGTATGATACCGCTGTCCAGTATGAGCGTAGTGGGTATCGGGAGCATGAACGATGATGCAACCATTATACGCAACGGTATTTTCAGCAAGAATGATTTTACCGTACTGCGTTTGCAGGGCGCGGTGGGCGATGTCCTGAGCCATTTTCTGGATAAAGATGGAAAGCTGATTTCCATGAGCCAGGAACAGCGGCTGATGAGCACGCCTCTGGAAGAACTGCAAAAGCTGGAAAATGTTATCGGCGTTGCGGGCGGGCCGATGAAAGTAGAAGCGATTCTGGCCGCCCTGCGCGGGAACTATCTGGACGTACTGATTACTGATGAGGACACCGCACAGGCGTTACTGGAAAGGAGTTAAAGACCCAAAAACCTTGGAGACGCCGCCTCCAAACCTCCGCAAGCCCTTTGAAAAGGGCTTGACCCCAAACTTTATTGCGGAAAACTCCGTTTTCCGTACAATTTCCTCATTTTATTTCCGTCACGCGAATGCGTGACAAAAAAGGGTCAAGGGATGAAATCCCTTGCGGGGGATTGGGGCGGAGCCCCAAGGTCTTACCATAAAGAAAAAAACAATCTAAGGGGGGTACCACATGGCAAAATATTTGATGGCAGTTGACGCAGGCACAGGCAGCGTTCGTGCCGTAATCTTCTGCCTTGACGGCACACAGGTCGGCTGTGTGCAGGAGGAATGGACACACAGGGAAGATCCCCGCTGGCCCGGCAGCATGGACTTCGACTGGACAACAAACTGGGAGCTTGCCCGCGGCTGCATCCGCGGCGTGCTGAAAGAAACCGGCATCACGCCAGAGGAAATCGCCGCAGTTTCCACCACCTGTATGCGCGAGGGCATACTGCTTTATGACAAGGACGGCAATGAAATCTGGGCCTGCGCCAATGTGGACGCGCGCAGCGATGCAGAGGTCGGCGAACTCATCAGGCTCGACCCTGAACTGGAAAAAGCCGTTTACAGCAGGAGCGGCGAAACTTACGCACTAGGCGCGCTGCCCCGTCTGCTCTGGGTAAAAAACCATATGCCCGAAGTATACGAAAAAACCGCAACGCTCGGCATGTTCAACGACTGGCTGATTTACAAGCTGACCGGAAAGCTCGCCGTAGAGCCAAGCAACGCCAGCACAACAGGCATCATGGATTTGCAGAGCCGCGACTGGTTCCCTGAGATTGCTGAAAAATGCGGCCTGCGTTCCGATATTTTCCCGCCCGTTGTGGAATGCGGCACAAATTTTGCCGTTGTCAGCGCGAAAGGTGCGGCGGATACCGGACTTGCAGAAGGTACGCCCGTTGTTGTCGGCGGCGGCGACTGCCAGCTTGGCACAATCGGCGTCGGCGCGTGCAGCGAAGGCCAGGCAGCTGTATTCGGCGGCAGCTTCTGGCAGTATGAATTTAATACTGCAAACGGCGCAACAGACCCTCAGTGCCGCGTGCGCGTAAACTGCCACGCAGTCCCCGGGCTCTGGCAGTATGAAGCACTGGCGTTCAAGCCCGGCATGGTCATGCGCTGGTTCCGCGACGGGTTCTGTCAGTATGAAGTAGCTGAGGCCGCCCGTACAGGCCGCGACCCTTACGACCTGATGAACGAACAGGCGGAAAAAATCCCCGCAGGCAGCTACGGTATGCTCTGCTGTTTCAGTGATGTTATGAATTTCATCAACTGGAAACACGCCAGCCCGACTTTCACCAATTTCCATCTGGAGCCTGAAAAATTCAACCGCTATACCTTCTACCGCGCGATTTTGGAAAACACTGCACTGATTGTGCGCGGACATATCGAACTGGTAAAAGAAGCCACAGGGCATGAGCCGGACGAACTGATTTTTGCAGGCGGCGCAGCAAAAAGCCCGCTCTGGTGCCAGATTGTGGCAGATGTGACGGGCAAGCCTGTAAAAGTACCCGTAGTTAAAGAAGCTACGGCGTTAGGCGCGGCAATCCTTGCGGGCTACGGCGTCGGGCTCTACCCCAGCATTGAGGAAGGCGTACGGCAGACCGTAAAATGGGACCGCTGCTTTGAGCCTAACAAGGATAACTGGGCAGTTTATGACGAGCTTTACAAAAACTGGCTGAAGGTGTATCCGAAACAGCTTGCACTTTGCGATGAAAAACTGACTAAAAACATGTGGATTGCGCCCGGGCTGTAAACATCGGGATATACAGAATTTTTATACATAGACATATTTTAAGGAGGATACACAAATGTTTGTGATCAACGAAAATGAACGGGAATACCGTTTCGGGGACAGCGGACCGAAGTACCTCATGAAAGGCCCCCGCTCCAATTTCGCACTGGTGCGTTTTAATCCCGGTGAGGATTTTCAGGCGCATTACCATAATGTAATGGAGGAAAACTTTTATATTCTGGAAGGCAAGGTAGACATTGTTGTAGATGGGAAAGTGAATACATTGAGCGCGGGTGACATGATTCATATTGAACCCGGCGAGGTGCATTATGTCAAAAATGCCTACGACAAACCTATAAAAATGGTTTCTACGCTTGCGCCATATCAGGAAGTCGATAAGGTAAATGTAGACAATCCGGTTTACTGAAATACCAGAAACCGCTGTGATTCCAGCCGGAACCACAGCGGTTTTTTAGTTTCATTTGTTTCAAAACAGTTGAAAAATGGCTTATGACATTCCTATTTGCTTCAGCCTGTTGTATACTTCGTCCATATCCATCTCAAATAACTTCCTGCCCTCCTGCACTGGCACAAAATATCTGGCAACCGTTTCCGCGCCAAATTCCTGCTCCAGCCGGTTCCATTCTTCGGCCGGATACATACAGAACGCAAGCGTATCACATACCAGAGAACCCAGATAACACCGAATCTGGTACTTTGGGGCAATATAGTTCTGAATACTAATCAATGTGGTATCCCTGTCCATATAAGCATCTGCGTAAGGAATCGGCATACTGGCACCGTCCTTTTTCAGTATGATGTCAATATCTCTTTCCTTATCGGTATCTTTGCATATAAAATCAATTTTATCCCCATTCGGCAGTTTTTCATTAAAATAGCGAATGATATCTTCATCATACTCCCGCCAGTCTATCCAGATAAGGACATCGCTTTCCCAGAACGCATCTTCATACTGCTTCGGCGCGGATAAAAAGGTTTTTATCATTTCCATTGCAATCCCACCGCCTTTACAGATGTTTATTTTTCACATATGCGATAAACCTCGCCTGCGCCGGCGTAATATTTTTATGGGAGGCAACCGCCATGCCCAGCAGTCTGTGAGAAGGCGGGGACAGCGGCACAGCCTGCACATTTTCCCCAAGACCTTCCAATATTAACTCGCTGAATATGCTGACGCCAAGCCCTTTCACTACCATTGACAATATCGCGGAATCGTCCGCTTTCACATCAATAATCTGCGGGGAGGCGTTGGCGTTGTCCAGAGCCTCCTGCACATCTCTGTCCATGCCGAAGGAAGGCATCAGGAACAGATAGTTTTCCAAATCCTTTGTCGGAAAACTTTTTGTGGATTCCAGCTTGACATTCGGCGGAAATACAGCATAATGTTCATCTTCATGCAAAGGGATAAAATCGCAGCGATATTTCTCATTTTTGCTGACAAATCCAATATCTATCGTACCCTCGTACACCCATTGGTAAATCTCGTCAATGTCCCCTACTTTTACGTCCAGCGTAATATTCGGCTCCATGGAACGAAATTCCTGCATAAACACCGGAATCCAGTTCCGCGCAATGCTGGCGTAAACCCCCAGATGGATACGGTCGCTTACATTGGCGCGCACCGTTTCAATCTCCTGTTCCAGACGGCGGTTCAGCGCGACATATTTTTTGAAAAGCGGCAGAAGGCGTTCGCCCTCTTTCGTCAGCTGGACGCCGCGCCGCCCTCTCGTCATCAGTTTCAGCCCTATGCTTTTTTCCAGTGAATCCATCATATGTGTGACGCCGGAAGGCGTATACCCGAGAATATCAGCTGCGCGCAGAAAACTGCCCGCTTCCACAGCTGTAATGAAAACCTTTAGTTTATGCGCGTTCATGTACATGCCTTCTTTCTGCAATATCTGTTTTTATATGACAACTTCTCACACCAATAGTATAGATTGTCGCTTTATTTTTGTCAAGTTTTCCGCTATACTTAGTACATAAGAAACAAAAAGAACAATAATCACCAAAAACTACAATATAAAAAAGGAGGCACTAGCGATGATGAACAAAGTAATCATGAGCGGCGACGAAGCTGTCGCACGCGGCGTCTACGAAGCCGGCTGTCACGTTGCAGCGGCTTACCCCGGTACACCCAGTACAGAAATTCTGGAAAACATCGGTGAGCTTTACAAGGACGACATCTACTGCGAATGGGCAACAAATGAGAAGGTTGCAGCAGAGGTTGCGGCAGGCGCGTCCATCGGCGGCGCACGTGCGCTCTGCGCGATGAAGCACGTCGGCATGAACGTTGCGGCTGACCCTATTTTCACAATGGGCTATGCGGGCGTAAACGGCGGTCTTGTTATCGTTTCCGCAGATGACCCCGGCTGCCACAGTTCTCAGAACGAACAGGACAACCGCCTGTACGCTCCCCACGCAAAACTTGCTATGATGGAGCCTTCCGATTCTCAGGAATGTAAGGATTTCACCATTGCGGCATTTGAACTGAGCGAACGCTTTGACATTCCTGTAATGCTGCGCATGACAACACGCGTATGCCATTCCAAAGGTCTGGTTGAGCAGGGCGTCCGCGCGTCTGTTCCCGTAAAGACTTATGAGCGGAAAGTAGACAAATTCGCAATGCTCCCCGCTACCGCAAGAAAACGCCACGCAATCCGCGAACAGCTGCTTGTGGAAATGGAAGCATACAGCAACGCTTGTCCTTATAACCGCGTAGAAAACGCGAAGGACGACAAAATCGGCATCATTACATCAGGCATTTCTTACGAACATGCCCGCGAAGTTTTCGGCGATGACGCCAACTATTTGAAACTCGGCCTTACATACCCTCTGCCGAGAGACCTGATTAAAGGTTTCGCAGAACGTATGGAAACTTTGTATGTCATCGAAGAAAATGATCCATACTTAGAGAATGCAGTGCGTGCACTGGGCTTCGACTGCATCGGCAAGGATAAAATCCCCATCTGCGGCGAGCTGAATGCGGAAATCGTACGTTCCGCGCTCAAAGGCGGCGAAAAGGAAGCATCCTGCAATGTTCCTGTGGAAGCTCCTCCCCGCCCGCCCGTACTCTGTGCAGGCTGCCCGCACCGCGGCTTCTTCTACACCATCAGCAAGAACCTCAAGAAAATCGTTCCCGTTGGCGATATTGGCTGCTACGCGCTGGGCGTAAACGCACCGCTGAACGGCTTTGATTTCTCCATCTGCATGGGCGCAGGGCTTTCCTCCATCATCGGTCTGGCTCAGGCTCTGAAGATGCAGGGAGATTCCCGCAAGGCTCTGGGTATGGTCGGTGACTCCACGTTCTTCCACACAGGGCTGAACTCCCTGATTGACGTCATCAGCTCTGAAGCAAACGTTATCGCATGTATTCTGGATAACTCCATCACAGCTATGACAGGCCATCAGGAGAACCCCGGCACAGAGAAAAACCTTATGGGCCGCCCTTCCCCTGTGGTAGACCTTGTGGCTCTGGTACGCGCAACAGGCATCAGCGAAGACCGTATCCGCATCGTAGACCCGCTTGATCTGGACGCTATGCAGGCGGCTATGGACGCTGCGATAGAGGTTTCCGGCCCCTTCATCATCATCACAAAACGCCCCTGCGCGCTGATTAAAGACGTAATCAAAGCAAATGCAGGCAAGCACTGCGTTATCCATGCAGATAAATGCAAGAGCTGCAAACAGTGCATGAAGATTACCTGCCCGGCAATCGCTTTCCAGGACGGCCGCGCGGTTATCGCAGACCCCGCATCCTGCACCGGCTGCGGTCTGTGCCAGCAAATGTGTAAATTCGGAGCGATTGAAAAGGTGGGTGAATGATATGACAAAAAATATCTTATTAGTTGGCGTTGGCGGTCAGGGTACTATCCTGATTTCCAAAATTCTGAGCGTTGGCCTCGTACAGAAGGGCTATGACGTAAAAATGAGCGAAATCCACGGTATGAGCCAGCGCGGCGGCAGCGTAACCACCCAGATTAAATACGGCGAAAAGGTTTACGCGCCCAACATTGGTGAAGGCGAAGCTGATATCATTATTTCTTTTGAAAAAACAGAAACCATCCGCGCCCTGCCTTATCTGAAAAAAGGCGGCACAGTCATTACGGACGTACATGAAATCTATTCCATGCCCGTACTGACAGGCACAGTGGAATATCCCCATGACGCAATCGACGTTCTGGAAAAATCCATTCCCAACGTAATCGTCGTAAAAGCTGCGGAAGTTGCGCAGAAGCTGGGGAATACACGCGCGCAGAACATTGTCCTGCTGGGCGCGCTGGTTAAGAGCATGAAACTGGACGACATCGACTGGGAGCCCATCGTTGCGCAGTTCGTGCCCGCAAAAGCGAAGGACGTCAATATTGCGGCGTTCCGCGCAGGCTTTGAAATGTAAGGAGGACCTTTATGGACATCTATCAGGAATATCAGAAAAAACTGGTCAGCGCAGAAGAAGCTGTCAAGCTGGTAAAGGACGGCGACTGGGTGGATTACAGCCAGACCTGTTCCTTCCCCGAAGCACTGGACGCTGCGCTTGCTGCCAGAAAAGATGAACTGCACGATGTTAAGGTACGCAACGCTATCGCAATGAAACCGGTACAGGTCGTAGAGCAGGACCCCGAACAGCAGGCGTTTACCTATAACGCATGGCACTGCTCCGGTCTTGACCGCAAATATGTAGACCAGGGCAGAGCGTATTACACGCCGATGCTGTTCCGCAACTGCGGTTCCTATTACAGCCGCGGCTACGCGCCTGTAAACGTTGCAATGATTTCCGTTGCACCTATGGATAAACACGGCTATTTCAGCTACGGTCTGACAAACTGCTGCATGCAGGAAATGCTGGACGCGGCAGAGCATATCATTCTGGAAGTGAATGAGCATATGCCTGTTGTTTACGGCATGGAGGGCGACCATATCCACATTTCCGAAGTGGATTACGTTGTGGAAGGACACAAGGACATCTGCCTTGCGCCCGGCGGCAAAGCAAGCGAAATCGACCAGAAAATTGCGGAAAATATTTTCCCCTATCTGTATGACGGCATCACGTTACAAATCGGTATCGGCGGCATGCCCAATGCGCTGGGCGGTCTGATTGCAGAATCCGATTTGAAAGACCTCGGTATGCACACAGAGCTCATGAGCGATGGTTATTTGAAGCTGTATGAAGCAGGGAAAATCACCAACAAAAAGAAACTGCTCAACCGCGGCAAGGGTGTATTTTCCATCTGCAACGGCTCCAGAGAACTGTATACCTTCCTTGACCATAACATGGACATTCTTTCTGCGCCCATGCGTTATGTCAACAATCCGGAAACCATTCGCCAGCTGGACCATTTCGTATCCATCAACGGCTGCATTGCTATGGACCTTTACGGGCAGGTATGCTCTGAAACTTCCGGCACACGTCAGATCAGCGGCACAGGCGGACAGCTGGACTTCGTGACCGGCGCATATGCGGCGGAACATGGGCAGGCATTCCTTGCAATGTCCTCCACGTTTACGGATAAACAGGGCAATATGCATTCCCGCATACTGCCGAAGTTTACGGAAGGCGATGTTATCACAACACCCCGCACACAGGCTCCCACAATGGTAACGGAATACGGCGTTGCACGCCTTTCCGGTCTGCCTACATGGGAACGCGCGGAAAAAATCATCTCCATCGCACATCCCGATTTCCGGGACGAACTGATCGCTGCTGCTCAGGCACAGAAGATCTGGAGAAAATCAAACAAGAGATAATTAAGAAATATTACCAAATGCAATCCGGCCAGACAGGCTCCGTCTGTCTGGCCCTTGCATATAAGAACCTGTTCAGTATCTTTTGAAACATCGGCTTCGTCAGCCTTTTTCCGCCATACTTTGGTAATTTTTCCTGAAATACTCGCAGTTACAAGCAAAGTGAGCATAAGCGAAGCGACTGCATTCCTGCGAAAAATTCCCTTTGTCCGGCGGCAAAATTCAGACAAATCCGGTATTTCCCAAGATACTGAACAGGTCCTAAAAACAAATACATTTGATGAGGTGAAAAGCTTGAACAATACTACAGCAAACCCCTCCCGCACAAGAGGACTGTTTTTGGTAATCGGCGTTGCCCTGCTGCTGATGGTCGGCGTTGTTTACGCATGGTCTATCCTGTCTGCGCCGCTGGCAGGAGCATATCAGTGGAGCAGTCAGGAACTGAGCCTGAATTATACCGTTATGATGTCATCTTTCTGTCTGAGCGGCATCGTGGGCGGCGTAATTTGTACAAAGCTGAATTCTCCGAAAGTATCCCTGCTTTTGTCCGCGGTATTTACCTGTTTCGGTTTTGCCGCCACAGCATATCTGACTTTCGGGCATATCCTGCTTTTGTACCTGTTTTACGGCGTATGCGTTGGCTGCGGCGCGGGTTTTTCCTATAATGCCGTTGTCGGCTCCGTTTCTTCCTGGTTCCCTGAAAAACGCGGCTTCGCTTCCGGCGTGCTGCTGATGGGCTTTGGCGCAAGCACGCTGGTACTGGGCAGCCTTGCCTCCGCCATCATTGACGGCGGCATCATTTCATGGCAGCTGACCTTTGCGCTGTTCGGCGTAATTGCGGGCATTGCCCTCTTAATCGGCAGCCTGTTCCTGCGTTTCCCGAAAGCAGAGGAATTGCAGGCATTTGCCGTTTCTGCGGCAGCTTCACAGAACGCACCGAAAAACAGCCTTACCACGTTTGAAATGCTGAAAACACGCGCATTCTGGATGGTATTCGTATTTGCGGTATTCGGTTCCGCCATTGGTTCCGGCGTCATTTCCCATGCAAAGCAAATTGTTCTGGACTGCGGCGTAAACGCAGCAATCGCTACGCTCTGCGTTGGTATCCTCTCCGTTGCAAACGGCTTTGGACGCGTGCTTTTCGGTATGCTTTATGACCGCAAAGGGCGCGGCGGCGCAATGTATACGGCTATCCTCTTTCTGGTGGGCGCCGTTGTGCTTCTGCTGTTCTCCCTGAAAGCATCTGCAACACTGCCCGTTATCCCCGGCCTTCTTCTGGTAGGCATGGCATACGGCGCAATGCCGACGACTTCGGCGGCTTTCGTGGCACAGCAGTTCGGCCCGAAATATTACGCAACCAATTTCAGCGTAATGAACCTGACGCTGATGGTTTCATCGTTTACCTCCGTTATCAGCAGTACGCTTGTTGCAAGCTCCGGCAGCTATATCAGCTCTTTCTATCTGTATCTGGTATTCTGCGGCGGCATGCTACTCATCAGCCTCCTGCTGAACGGACGAAAAGCAAAACAGAGCGTTTAATTCAGCCAATCAAAAACCCCCGAAGCATCTGCAATCTGCAAATGTTTCAGGGGTTTATTTTTTTCAGAAATATGAAATTTATTGCCAGCCTGCAATATCTCAGCCAAGCCTTCTGCGCATCTGGTCTGGATTATCGGCATATTCCAGAGCCGTCTCCGGAGTAATCAGCCCAGCCTGATACAGTCCCAGTATCGACTGGTCCATGGAAATCATGCCCTCCGCCTTTCCGGCGGCAATCGCGTTGTCAATCTGGTGCGTCTTATTTTCCCGCACAAGACTGCGGATAGCGTTATTCATATGCATGACCTCGAATGCAGGAATCATCTCGCCCTGCTTGCCCGGCAGCAGCTGCTGGGAAACTACCGTATGCAGCACCATACTCAGCTGTATCCGCACCTGTTCCTGCTGACCGCTCGGGAAGGTATCCACAATACGGTCTATTGTATTCACTGCACCTTTTGTATGCAGTGTGGCAATCAGAAGATGCCCTGTTTCCGCCGCACTCATCGCAGTATGAATGGTTTCCTGATCGCGCATTTCACCCAGAAGTATAACGTCCGGAGCCTGCCGCAGACACGCACGCAGCGCAGAAAGATAATCAGCTGTATCAATTCGTATTTCCCTCTGGCTGACAATACTTTTCTGATTGCGGTGCAGGTATTCAATCGGGTCTTCCAGCGTAATGATATGGCAGTCCTTCGTGCGGTTCACGCGGTCAATCAAACACGCCTGTGTGGTCGATTTCCCGCTGCCCGCTGTACCGGTAATCAGCACCATACCATGGCCCACTTCCGCCAGCTTCATAACCTCCTCGGGGATATGCAGCCCTTCCCATGCCGGTATGTCAAACGCCACAACGCGCACAACCGCCGCCATAGAGCCCCTCTGCCGGTATGCATTCACGCGGAACCGCGCCATTCCGGCAATGGCAAACGAAAAGTCGTCATCTCCCGTAGAGTAAAAATTATCCATATCGCGCTTTGCCGCACTGTATATCCCGCGCACGCATTCCTCCGCCTCCTGCGGGGAAAGTTTCCCTTCGCTGATAGGCTTCATTCGTCTGTCCAGCTTTTCGCAGACATGACCGCCCGCCACAAAAAACAAATCGGACGCGCCGTCGTCAGCGGCTTGTTTCAGGTATTCCATCCATTTTTCCATACCGTTCCTCCGTCAAAATTCTGTTCCGTCCCAAACTTCCAGAGTGTTGTCGCTTTCCCATTCTCCTGTCGGAACCGTCTGCCAGCGCAGTACAGTATAGTCAGCGCCTTCCAGACGTACGCTGACTTTCAGCGCGCGCGTATCTGAAAGCGGGCAGGAATAGGAATATACACCGTCGGAAACCGTCACACCCTCCGGCATTTCACCCGCCCGCAGGCGCGTCAGAATCTCCTGCGCTTCGCAGTCCGCCGCATAATATTCCTCCACCGAGCGCGCCGAAGCGTCCGCAAGGCGGATATCCGCCCGCACAGTCGAAAGGCACAGCAAAGCAAACACCGTCAGGCAGAGCACCGCAAACGCCGCCAAAAGGGACACCCCTCCAACAGCAGGCGGGGAAAAGCGTTTCTGTTTCTCACGTTCCATTCTGAACCGCCTCCTCTGCCATCAGATCCTCCTGCCACGCGACCGTCACCTGGAACAGCGGCTCAGCCGGTGCAGCACAAGGCTCCAGCGTGACCAGAGCCATGCCAAGACCAGATTGCTCACCACGGATTTCCTCCACTTTCAATACATAGTGGACTTCTTCCGTTTCGCCTGGATTCCAGTTTTCATCATAGGCCAGGTTAAAATGCCCATCGGAACAGTTTACCCCCAGAAACTTTGCGGCCTCCTCTACACCGCCGCAGTGGCGCACCGTTTCAGCTGCCTCCTGCACAAGCGTCACCGCTCTGTCCCTGTCGTGGCTGCGTCCGGACATCTGGTCAGATTTCACAAATGCCTGCAAACACAGGGCCGCCGCCAGAGCAAACACCAGAAGCATTACCATCTGTTCCATTAAAATAAGCGGTATTTTGCTTTTCATGCGCCGCCCCCCTTTCCACTGCGAAGGGAAAGGCGGAGCACATCTTCCGTCCCATCGGCTCCGTCAATGGCCGCAGTCAGCAGGCCATCTTCCAGAGAAAATTCAAGCCCTTCCATTTCCAGAAGGCGTTCGCCGTCCTGCGGCTCCAGTTCCGCATCTACGCCGCAGTAAAGCTCCATCAGCCAGCCATCGTAGCAGTAAACCAGCGTATGATAGCCCCCGCCTTCCGCAAGCGTCAGTGCGTTCCCATCTCCAAACGGCTCCACTTTTACGCCGTTCAGCCTGTCCGCCTGCCGTACGCGTGCGGCAATATACTGCGCGCATGTGCGCCGCTGGTATGCCTGCTGGTCTCTTTCCGTCAGCCTTCGGTATGCATTCGCGCCCGTCAGCAGAACCATCAGCACGCAAACGGCAAATATGCCGAACAGCAGCAATGCCGCCAGCCCGTCTATATGATGTTGCGTCGTCCTTTTTTTCATGGCGTATTCTCCAAAACCGTAATATCCGGCATCAGATTCTCCGCAAACGCGTCATAACGGACGGTGTACCGTCCTTCGTCTACCTGTATGCCGTAATGCTCCTTTAAGTATTCCAGATCCGGAGGATAACGTCCTTCTGCGGCATAACAGGCCACACAGCCCCGCCGCACAGCCTCCTCCAGCTGCCGCATATCCTCCTCCGCACGGCCGCTTTCCAGCCCGTCAAGGGCAACGGAAAAGCACAGCAGAGCCGCAGCGGCAACAGCAGGCGGCAGTATCCAGCCGGATAAAGTCCTCAAACCTATTTTCTTTTTCATGCGCTCACCCTATCGCCGCCATAATATGCATCAGCGGCAGCATAACAGACAACAGAATCAGCCCGACCAGAATAGAAGAAACCAGCACCAGCGCAGGCTCCACACGGCTTACCAGCGCGTCCAGCGAAGCCTCCCCATCTTCCGTCAGCTTCTGCGCAATGCGGCTCATGGAAACATCGCCCGCGCCGCTTTTCTGCCCCAGTTCCAACAGACGGCACTGATTCGCAGGCAGCATGCCGCTTGCCTTCATTGCCGCACCAAGGCTTTCGCCCTGCTCCAGCCGCGCCTGACAATCCAGACAGCGGTCTTTTGCTGCATGCTCCTCCAGCCTTGCTGCAAGTGCAACAGCTTCTTCGGGCGGCAGTCCGCTTGCCATACCCATAGCCATTGCCTGCGAAACACGCGCCGCACTCAACTTCCGCGCAACACCCTTATCTCCAAAATGTTTTCCCCAGAAAGACACAACTTTTGTCCGCAGAGATTCCACAAGAGAAAACAATACCACACAAACCGCCGCAATCACAAGAATCACCCACACTACGGGCATCGCCTGATCCAGCCAGCGGCCCAGAACGAGCAGTCCGCCCGCTGCACCTGTCAGCCGCCCGCCCAGCGAAGCGTAAACATCGTCAAATATCGGCAATACCTTCACGAGCAGTACGCCGATTACTACCAGCATCAGCGCCAGCATAACAGCGGGATAGAGCAGCGCGCTGCGTACACGCCGCCCCGTCCGAACACGTTCCTCATAGTAATTTGCCAGCGCGGAAAGAGCCTCCTCTGTGCGCCCCGTCCTTTCGCCAACCTCTACAAGCCCGCAGAGATAAGCCGGGAAACGCCCCGTATCCCGCATGACCGTAGAAAGTGTTGCACCCATGTCAGTCTGCTCCATCATGCCGGAAAGCATTTCCCTGTATTCCGCATTTTCCTCCGCCAGCAGACACAGCGCATCGCTTACGCCGACACCGGCACGCATCAGGAGCGAAAGCTCCAGACAGATTGCAGATAATTCTTCATTGGAAATCTTTGTATTCATGATTCACCTCAAGAACTCAGTATACGTATTTCTGCGTATAGTTTTTCCCATCGCCGATGTACTGCATAATGGCGTCACTGCCGCCGCCGGAAGACGCAAACGTCGGATCCATACGCTGCCATGCCGTCCCGTCAAAATAAATCACGCCGTCAATCCAGCCTGTTTCTTCTGTCCAGACGTTAATCCACGCATGGTATACTGTACCTGCATAGCCGACAACCAGCTTACAGGGCACACCCTGACTGCGCAGCATACCCGTCATCAGTGCGGCATAGTCAAAGCAGATGCCTTTTTTCGATGCAAGCACACTGTCCAGAACAGGCAGGTAGCCGCTCTGTACGGAAGAAGCCTTCGCTTTATCATAGGTCAGGTTTGCAACAACATAATCATAGATTTTCCCCACTTTTTGCAGCGGATCGCTTACACCGCCGGCCAGTTCCGCCGCCTTCTGCACAGTCTGTTTTGCAACGCCATAATCTACATACTGGTTAGGACGGATAAACGGAGCAAATTCATCACTCAGCTTTACCTGAAAAGACTCGGAAAGCACAACAGCATATTTGCTTGCGGTCGTATTTTCCAGAACCGTTGTCTTGTAGGAACCGTTACCGTCAGAAAGCGGGAATGTAGCCCACTGTCCTGCTTTCAGGTCGTAAGTATACGTTGTGGAAGGGCCCGCAACCTGCACTTTCAGGCGTTTATCTGTTGCTCCTGTAAAGTTGACCATAACATAGCCATCGCTGATGTTGGAATAATCAATGACTGCCCTGTCGTTCTTTTTAACCGTTGTACCAGAAGCCTGAGGCATCAAAATTGTGCCCAGTGCCGCAGGCGATGCCGCCAAGGCGACTGCTTCATCCTCCAGCTCGATTTCCTCCATTGTAACCTGTTCGGTATAGACTGCTTCTGTATCTGTATCATTCAACGCAGCCTTTTCCGCATTCTGTGCGCAGCCCGCGAACAGAACGGCCGCCAAAGCCAGCGGCAAAATCCTTCTTTTCTGCATGAAAACATTCTCCTTTCTTTCAAATCGTAATACGCCCTATATTATATTCCATTTCGTTCCATAGTTCAATATCCAACCTTAAATCTGTAATCAATTATTAATATTTTATCTGTTTCCCATTGCCTTTCCGGGCAGAAAAGCCGAGGCCTTTCCATGCTCCGGCTTTTGCGTCCAGCATACAGAAGGATTTGTCCCTATTTCGCGGACATTTTTATATCTTCGCTGTTCATTCCTTTTGGGAACTTCAGCTTTCAAAATCGAACCGGATAATCAGATTTCACAAGTATCATTTTCATCGCTTGCGGCAATAGAATATAATAATGGTTCGGCTTTTTTGCTTATTTTATTTGCTTCAACAGATATCTTATTCACCCTCAACGCAATTACAATTTGTACTCCCAGTGTAATAATTTGAATGTAATTTTTTTAACAAAATCGTACACTGACCTTACAAACCTGTTTTCCATGGTATCCCCCCAATAAAATCGAATTTTACCTAATGTTTTGTCTGTCCATTCGGTGCACAACAGAAAAACCGGCTCCTCCCGAAAGGACAAAGCCGGCTTTTATTTTGTATTTAATCACTTCTCCGGTTCACCAATGCCACCAGCCGCAGCAGCTGCATCACTGCCGCGAACGCTGCCGCAACATACGTCATTGCTGCAGCGCTCAGCACCTTTTTTGCTCCGCCGATTTCATCAGAATCTAAAAAATCATAATCCTCCAACATGCGTATTGCCCTTGCGGAAGCATTAAATTCAACTGGCAGCGTAATCAGTGTAAACGCCACCGAGAAACTGAAAAACAGTATCCCTAATGTCAGGAGCATATGCCCCGTATTCCCAGAAAATAAAAAGCCAATCAAAATCAGCGGCCACGACAGTTTGGAACCCAAGTTTGCTATCGGTACAAAAAAGCTCCGCAGCCCCAAAGCCGCATAGCCCACGTCATGTTGAATGGCGTGTCCTGTTTCGTGCGCCGCAACGCCCAGTGCCGCCACAGAATTGCTGTCATAAACGTCCTGTGAAAGCCTCAGCGTCTTTGTACGAGGGTCGTAGTGGTCTGTCAGGCTCCCTGCAACACATTCAATCCGCACATCGTAAATCCCTGCTTTTTGCAGCATAGTCTGTGCCACCTGCGCGCCGGTATAGCCGCGCCTGTTGCGGACGCGGGAAAATTTCTTAAACGTCCCCGAAACCTTCATCTGTGCGTAAAAAGAAAATAACGCCGCAATCAAAACAAGAAAATACAAATTATCTACATAATAAAATATTGGCATATTTCATTCCTCCTTCTAATGCTGTTATGTGAGAAGGACGCCCTCTTTCATTTCATGCCCCCGCAAATACGCATCGGCAGACATACGCTTGCCGCCTCTTGCCTGCAATTCGCGCACCCAAAGCACGCCGTCCCCGCATTTCACAGCAAACGCCTGCTTCGTAACCTCCACAATCTCCCCGAAAGCTGCATCTGGGAACGCTCCTTTTTCCGCCTCTGCCCCAAACAGCTTCAGCGGCTCCCCTTCATAAAGAGTATATGCACCAGGTCCCGGCGTCAGTCCGCGCATCAGGTTGATGATTTCCTGCCCGCTTTTCACCCAGCTGATATGTCCTGTTTCCTTCTCAATCATGGGCGCATATGTCGCATCTTCTTCCTTCTGCGGAATCCGTTGTATCGTGCCGCTCTCCAGCCCCGCAATGGTTTCCAGCAGGAGAGTCGCGCCCGCCGCCGCCATTTTGTCGTGCAGCGTTTCAAAGTTATCCTCCGGCGTGATTTCCACTTCCGTTTTCAAAAGCATGTCGCCTGTGTCCATACCCTTCGCCATAAACATGGTCGTAATTCCCGTAACCGTTTCCCCGTCAATAATCGCGCGCTGCATGGGCGCCGCACCGCGGTATTTCGGCAGGAGCGAACCATGCACGTTGATACAGCCGTATTCCGGCATATTCAGAATTTCCTCCGGCAGTATCTGCCCAAAAGCCGTTACAGCAATCAGTTCTGCATTATATTTCCGCAGTTCCTCCACAAATTCCGGCGCTTTCACGCGTTCCGGCTGCAAAACAGCCAGACCATGTGCAAGCGCGTATTCCTTGACTGGAGAAAATGCCAGCTTTTTGCCTCTGCCCTTCGGCTTATCCGGCTGTGTTACCACCGCAAGCACCTCATGCTCCCGCAGAAGGGTTTCCAGAGAAGCAACGGCAAAATCCGGCGTACCCATAAAAATCACTTTCATGCCAGCCCTCCTTACTGCGCCTTGATTTCTTCCAGTTCTTCCTCCGGAATCGCCTTGTCAATGTAGAGGATACCGTCCAGATGGTCAATTTCATGGCAGAGCGCGACCGCCATCAGTTCCTCGCCCTCCACAATGATTTTTTCACCTTTGCGGTTCAATGCCTCCACTTTCACATATTCCGGCCTGTCTACAACCGCAGACCTGTCTCTTATACACATCTCCGAGCCCACGAGACGCTACGCTCACTCGTATGC
>CAMQRG010000002.1 GCA_947036475.1 uncultured Clostridia bacterium | reverse complement strand
ACACGTAAGGAGTCGTCGGCAGCGTCAGATGTGTATAAGAGACAGTTGTAAGCCATATCCCAGAAATCCTTTTCGTAACGGCTGCAATTTACGAATATTTCTTTCAGCATTTCCTCATGTTCCGCAGAAATCTCTTTGCCAAGCTCGTCCACGAGGTCGATAATCTCCTGTGTGCTTTCGCGGTATCCTTCACTGGAATACCCCGCGACCCATTCGCCAAAAAGCAGGTGTTCCAGCGCGCCAGGAATTTTTGCATGATGTTCCCCAATCATCTGGTAGCTCCATGCACAGGAAAGCACAGCCGTCAGAATTTCCAGCGCACCGCCCTTATATGCCGTGTCCAGCATGTAGGAGGTATAAGACTGGTTGGCAAGAGAAGATTTTGTTTCTGCAATTTCCTGCTCCGTAATGCCCAGACGGGACATATACGTTTTATGAAGATTCATTTCCCCATCCAGCGTGTCATGCACCATATGGGCAAAACGACACATCAGCCGTTCATTCTCCGCCTTTACCACTCCCATCGCAAATACTCTGGCATACTGCAACAAATAACGATAGTCCTGCACCATATAAAAACGGAACCTGTCCTCACGCAGAGTGCCTTCCCCTAATTCCTTTACAAAGGACTGTTCCAGATAGCCGTCCCATATTTTTTTTGCCGCGTCATAAAGCCTGTCCGTCAGTTTCATGTGTATTCCTCCTTAAAACTGAAAAAGCCATTGCCTCTCGCATACCATTTGCCAAAAAACCACGTTTAACGGAAGAAAAGCATAATGGTTATCTTGAAAAACCGGAAAGCCGCCTTTCCCAAATAAAAAAACCTTTCTCCATAGAAGAAAGGTTAGTTTTTATTTTTTCGCTTCCCTCCGTTGGTATTAACCACATCAAGTTCAAAGGGTTGGAAATTCTTCCTCTCAGCCCCGCATCCGGAGCACCCCCAGCTTTTCTATATGTTTTCTTTATTATAATACAATCAGGAAGAAATGTAAATGTTTTTTTCTCAATGCCAAATGTCTTTCCGTTAAAACAGTTCCACAACTTCCTCCGTCGTCCCTGCAATCACGTCCGCGCCGCAGGCAATGAACTCCGCCCTGTCGCCATAGCCATATTCCACCGCAATACATGGGATTCCAATGGCATGCGCGCCTTCCACGTCAAATTTCCGGTCGCCCACCATCATCACGTCGCTTTTCTCCGCCTGCATCTGCTCCAGAACATACGCTATGACTTTCGCCTTATTATCACGCCCTGCTGCGCGGTTATCCCCGCCGATAACCTCGAAATATTTTGCTACGCCGAAATGCTCCAATATGCGTACCGCCGTTTCTTCCTTTTTGGAAGTTGCTACAGCAAGGCGTTTCCCTTTTGCCCGCAGAGCAATGAGCATTTCCTCTATGCCGGGGTAAAGCCTGTTTTCAAACAGCCCGACAGTTGTGTAGCGCTCGCGGAAATATCCCAGCGCGGTTTCCGCAGTTTCCGCGTCCATAGCAAAATCCTCTGTAAAGGTTTTCATCAGCGGCGGGCCGACAATGAATTTCAAATCCTCATCCGCCCATTTTTCAATTCCCATTTTTTCCTGCATATACTGTGCGGAACGAATCACGCCTTCCGCCGAATCAGTCAGCGTCCCGTCCAAGTCGAACAGTATGATTGTCTGCTTCAGATTTCCCATCGTTTTCCCCGTCCTTTTGTTTTTCGTCTTATTTTACACCAAAAAACAAAAGACTGCAATTCTTTTTCCACTGCCGGAGCGAAAGCCTTTCCCGTCACCCCCGTTCCTTCACTTCCTGCCGCATGAACCAGCAGACCTCCTCAAAAAATAACCCCAGCATCGCCCAGAGCGGCGCATAGTCCAGCCGTATCAGCCCCAACACAGAAAGTGGACCATTGCCGTAATCCCATGGGCATGCCCCTGTTATCAGCCGCAGAAGTCCGCCCGTCAGAAATTCTATGGTAAATATCCCCAGCATGTACACGCCGCATCTCTGCCACAGCGGACAGTACCGCCGGAGCGTCAGGAATACTGGTTCCGCCAGAGCCGCCAGTCCATAAATGGGAAACATCCAAAGGTATGTTTTTGCAGTCAGTGCGCCGTCCCCCGCCAGAAAGGAGCAGAGCCCCGTCCAGAGGATTTCTGCGCACCATCCTAAAACGCCGTAAATCAAAAATTTTTTCTCCATGCCTTCTAGTATGCCTGTCGTCTGAAAATCTATTCGGTATTTTCGAGCAGGGCTGATGCAAGCACCGCCGCAAGCGGCTCCATGGCATTCAGGGCTTCTTCTTTTGTATTTGTCTGCGCGCCAACCTCTATCAGCGTGGAGCGCGGCAGCATATGCAGGCTGAAACGGTATGCATTGACATAAATCCTCCGGCTGAACCCCGGGAAAAGCCGTTCCGCCGCAACCTTCATCTGTAAGCTGAACGCCAGATTTTCCAGCAGATACGGATTTTCCAGCCCTTCGATGGGTTGTGTCGTACCGTCCTTATTCAAACGGCAGAGCCCATTGAAAAACATCACCTGCGCACACTGCTTTCCGTTGACCTCTGTCACCAGCCGTGTATCCTCGCCCACGCCGTCCCTGTGCATATCAATGCAGACTTCTATGGAGGGATTTTCCTGTAATATCCTGCGAATCGGCGGCTCCATTCTCTCATAAGCCCCCGTAATCTGGCTTTTGCCGTTTACCACGTCATACCGCCCGTCATCATGCAGTACGGCAATGCCGTATTCTTCTTCCAGAATTTCTTTCAAACGTTCGCCAACACCCCAGATTCCCTCCTGCAGCCCCTTGGACATATCGCTGTCTGCAAAGCCCTCATGGGAATGGGTATGGAAAATCAGTATTTTCGGCTTTTTTTTCTCCGACTCTATGGTCAAATCCAGCCCGAGGGCCTCCTCCACGTTTACATCTTCCGCAAACAATGTCGTGCGGGAATCCACAATATAGTAATGGCTTTTCAAATAGGAAAAATCTTTCATTTTTTCCAGCGTTTCCGCAGTCACGCCAAGCGGTCGGCCTCCGGCGGAAATGGCCTGCTGTTTTTCAAACTCTACATCGTCCGAACCGATAACCGCCGCAGAAATAGTTTCCTTTTCTTCCTTCGGAGCAGACCAGAGAGCACGCAGACTCAGCCCGCCGCCGCTGACTTGTCCCGGCAGCGTTTCCGCTATTGCCCAGCGTCCTCCGCCCATTTTCAGAAAAAAAGGCAAAGCCAGCAAAAAAAGAAACAATCCCAGAAAATTCAGGCGCAGTGTCCTTTTTTTCACATTCCGCGCCACAGGCACCGCCTCCCTTCCCTCCTTCATATCTATGAGGAAAAAAGAAAGACAAGAACCAAAAAGGCGCAGATGATATTTTCCGCGCCAAAGTATACTCAAACAGTCTCACACCCAGCCTTTGTGCCGCCAGACGCGCATTTCTCTGAAAACCAGACAGCCCGCCAGCAGGAACGCCAGCATATCCGCAGCAGGCGCGGCGGCAAGCGCGCCATCAAGCCCAAACCTGCCGGAAAGCAATACTGCCAGCGGAATCAGGAACAACGCCTGACGCGACAACGACACTGCCAGAGATTTCGCAGGCTGTCCTGTTGCCTGAAAAAACGACGCCGTCACCTGAGGCAGTCCATAGACAAAGAACCCCAGCATATACAGCCGGAAACAATGCACCGCAAACTCCTGATACAACGGTTCACCCGTTACAAACAGCGCCGCCAGAAGCCCGCCGCCCCAGCGGAATACACAGAACCAGCCCAAGGAAATCAGCAGGGACGCAAACGCCGCCGTCCGATATGTCTGCCGCACCCGCGCATAATGCTTCGCACCGAAATTATATCCGTTGATGGGCTGTGTGCCCGATGCCAGCCCTACAAACATCGCGTGTGCAATCTGATAAATCTTCGTCATGATACCATAGCAGGAAAGCGGGATTTCGCTTCCGTATACCGTCCCTGTGCCATATCTGCGCATCAGGTTATTCATAACAATCTGCGTTGCCGCCGTTGCCGCCTGCGTGCAGAGGCTGGGGAACCCAAGGGAACAAATGCTTCTCACCGTCCCGCCATGCAGGCACAGGTTTTCTTTTTTCATCCGAAAATTCTCAAAACGCGGCAGATATGCAAGGCTGATCAGACCTGACACTATCTGCCCGATAATGGTCGCAACCGCCGCGCCCTGTATCCCCATATCCAGCGTAAATATAAAAATCGGGTCGAGCACGATATTCAGCCCCGCGCCAATCATCATACTCCGCATCATATACTGCGGATTGCCGTCCGCGCGGATAATGGCAGTCAGTGCCATATTGCACATGGAAAACGGCAGACCAAACAGCAGGATACCCATATACAGAGCGGCATCTTCCGCAATGGCAGGCGACGCGCCAAACAGACGAACCAGAGGGCGCAGAAAGCACAGCCCTCCTGCAACCAGCAAAAGACCTGCTCCCACAAGAAGCATACATGCACAACCCAGCGTGCGGTCCGCCGCCTCCTGCTCCCTGCGCCCAAGGCAGAAGCTGATATTCGCCGCACAGCCGTCCCCAATCAGCAGGGCAAGCGCCGCCGCTACAATCGTAATTGGAAACGCCACGTTTGTCGCTGCCACACCGTCTATGCCCGTTGCATGCCCAATAAAAATCTGGTCCGCAATGTTATAGAGGAAATTCACCATCAGTGTCAACGTAGTCGGAATGGAAAATTTCAAAAGCAGACGACCAATCGGCTCCGTTTCCAATATGTTCCGTTTTGTTTCTACCATCTGCTTTCCTCCTTTCCCAGACTTCGGCTGCCCGCCATACTTATGCGGCAGAATGCTGCCTGTTCAGAAAACTGTCCGTTTTGGCTTTATTCTCCGATACGTTTTCCACATTCCCCGCAGAATTTCTGCCCCGGCACCGCCTCCACGCCGCACCATTGGCATATCGGTTTTTCGGGTTTGCTCTCCTCTCCTGTATCCGAACGCTCCAGCCCAGCCGTTTCCAGTGCCTGTGCCGCAGCTTCTGCCTTTGCCGCCGCCTCTGCGGCAGCCTTTTCCGCCTTACGCTCTGCTTTTTCCGCTTCCCGCTCCGCCTTTATCTGCTCGATTTGCGCCTCCAGATTTTTAATCCGTTCCTGTGCGACAACAATTTTATCGCAAATCAGCATCGCTTCATCTTCCAGCTTTTCGCCCAGCGCGAATTTTGCCCAGTAAAATTCACCCAGTTCCCTCTGAAAGCATTGGATATTTCCTTTTTCCAGTGAAATATCCCCCGTCAGACGATTCGTTTCCAGACCATCCGCCGCCCTGTCTGTCACATTTTTTGCAACCTCAGTTAATTTATCAAAAAATGCCATTTTTCTGCCTCCCTCTCTTTTCCGCTGCGCGGAATTTTACATTCTTAAAATTATAGTATCATATTTCCAGCGAATTATCTATCCGTTTCACATAAAAACCTCCTTTTCCGCCATACTATGCGCAGAGGTGATAGCATATGAAGTGGTTCCGCAAAATGAACACTCTTCCGCAGGAAGAACAGCAGCTTATCCTGCATAACGGAAGGGATATGAGCCGTTTTTATACCCTATCCACAGAGGAACGGCAGGACGTTCTCGACCGTATCAGCCTTTCCAATTCCCCTGAAGAGATGGAACTCGGTCTTGCGACAAAGCGAAAAACACATGAGTGACACATCGGAAATACTGCTTGTTGCGCAGCCCGTAGGAATCCCTCCGGGCTGTTTCCTGTCCCTGCAAAAATGACCGAATTTCTCCACTTTTCCTATCCGATTTTCCCGTTTTGCACAAACTTCTCCAAAACAAGGTTCTTTCTGCAAACATCTATTTACATCTCCGTAATATGCTCTTATAATGAATCTGGCATTTCTCCGGCAGTCTGCCGAAAACAAAGAAATGTCTGACATATAATACCAATCCTGCGGCGTATGTCCGCCATATTGAGAGAGGATGCCTTTCAAATGCAGTTACTGAACCAACGAATATTAAAAGACGGCATGGAACTGGGAACGGAGATTATCAAGGCCGATTCCTTCCTGAACCACCAGCTGGATATCGGACTTTTTATGGCTCTTGGCAAAGAAATACAATGCCGTTTCGGGCGCCTTGGAATAAACAAGATTCTGACTATTGAGTCCTCCGGCATCGGCATTGCCGCCATTACCGCTATGTATTTCGACCTTGTTCCCGTTGTCTTTGCAAAAAAAACACAGCCGAATACCATGACAGAGGAATTTTATGGCGCGCCTGTCAAATCTTTTACAAAGGGTACGGTTTCCATTGCCCGCATAGCCAAAAAATACCTGCAACCTGAGGACCGCGTACTCATCGTTGATGATTTTCTTGCGCATGGGGAGGCCGCCGCAGGTCTTTGCAGCCTTGTAGAGCAGGCCGGCGGGACTGTCTGCGGTATCTCAGCCGTCATTGAAAAGGAATTTCAGGGCGGCAGCACAAAGCTGAGGCAGGCAGGATATTATGTAGATTCCCTTTCTGTTATCACAAAAATCGAAAACGGGAAAATCTATTTCAAAGGCGAAACGGAATAAAGTAAAATTTACAATACATATTTTTTCAGACGCATAAAATGCATCTGGCTATAAAGTTTGGGACAAAGTCCCTATGTTTTGCATCTAAGGAAGGAGTTTTTATCATGCTGCGCACATTCGCAGACCACTTGAAACAGGAATTTAACGGCTATAACGCCGCATCACTGACAAAAGACCTTATGGCAGGCCTGACGGTCGCCGCCGTAGCGCTGCCGCTCGCACTGGCATTCGGTGTCAGCAGCGGGGCGGACGCTGCTTCCGGTCTGATTACCGCCATCATCGCAGGGCTTGTCATGAGCCTGCTCTCCGGCGGCTATTACCAGATTTCCGGCCCTACGGGCGCAATGGCAGCAATCCTGATGTCGCTCGTTGCCGCTTACGGCATGGACGGCGTATTCATCGCAACACTGATTGCAGGCGTAATTCTGCTTCTGGCGGGTATCCTGCACCTGGGCAAACTGACCTCGTTTATTCCTGCACCGGTTATCACAGGCTTTACCTCTGGTATTGCCGTCATCATCGCTCTTGGGCAGATTGATAATTTCTTTGGTACATTCTCAGAAGGCTCCTCAGCTGTGGCGAAGCTGTTCAGCTATGCGCGGCTCGGCTTCTCGCCTAACTTTACAGCCGTCGGGCTTGGCCTGTTTGTCATTTTGTTTATGGTATTTTTCCCGAAAAAATGGAACGCGGTTGTTCCCGCCTCTCTTTTGAGCATTATCCTTACAACAGCTTTCTCAATCTTTATGAATCTGGACGTAGCCGTTGTCGGGAAAATCCCTCAAACGCTGATACCTGAAAACCGTCTGTTATTCAGCGCGCTTGATATCAAAACCATCACCGCACTGATTACACCCGCATTCAGTATTGCCATACTCGGCATGATTGAAAGCCTGCTCTGTGGCGCAAGCGCAGGACGAATGACAGGCGTGCGTCTGGACAGCAATCAGGAACTGATTGCACAGGGCGTCGGCAATATTCTTCTGCCGTTCTTTGGCGGTATCCCTGCTACGGCGGCAATTGCCCGTACAAGCGTTGCCGTAAAATCCGGGGCAAAAACCCGCCTGACCGGTGTATTCCATGCTGTCGGTCTGCTGATCTCCATGTTCCTTCTTGCACCCGTCATGTCCAAAATCCCGCTCGCCGCTCTGGCTGGCGTGCTGATGGTTACGGCATGGCGCATGAATGAATGGGAAGCAATACGCTATATTTTCTCGCATAAATTTAAGGGGGCAATGCTGGAGTTTATCGCTACCATGCTGGCAACCATCGTATTTGACCTGACAATCGCTATTCTGATCGGCGTACTGATTGGTCTTGTGTTCCTTGTAACACGTCTGTCCTTTATCGAAATCAACTACGAGAACGTAGACATGAACCGCATGCATGTTACTGACCCTGTGCTCTGCGAGCGTTACAGTAACGCAAAAGTCGTTTATATCACCGGACCGATGATTTTTGCCAACACACAGACCGTTTCAGATATTGCGTTGAAGGTCGACGGAGCGGACACCGTACTGTTTTCCATGCGCGGCGTTTCCAATATTGATATCTCCTGTGCACAGACTCTGCGGGAACTGGTCGAAGGACTGCGGAAAAAAGGCGTGGACGTTGCTGTCTGCGGCCTGCCGAGCCACGCCATGAAAATGATGCAGCGTACGGATTTGAAACAGATTATCGGTGACGAGAACTTCTATTGGAGCGTAGAGCGCGTGCTGCTCAGTAACCGTCCCAGACCGGAACAGCCTTAATTTCAGAAAAACGAACGCTTGAAGGGACTGATATGCATGTTTGGAATCAGAAAAAAGCCCAGCTTTCCACTTCGCCCGCCCTATTCTGTTAAAGAAGAATTGGAAATTTTGAACCCATTTGTCCGGCGTGACCAGATTGGCGCAATAAAGCCTTACACAATGGACGATATTCAGGCAGTGGAACAGCGGCTGGGCTATAAGCTGCCTTCCCCCGTTCGCGACCTTTATCTGGTAATGGGTGATTATATGTGCCTGCAAGGCGAATTTTATTTCCGCGCGCTGGAACTGCTTCGCTGGGACGGCAATTATTTGCTGCTGGCGCATGGAGCCAGCGACAATATCGGTTTTGGGCTTAAGCGAAATGATGCAAACGCCACAGTGCATGAGTGGATATGCAGCCCTGCAATTACAGAAAAAGAGGACGAAAACGACCAGCGCAGCTACTTCCACTTTGAATCTGATTTTGAGTTTTGCCGCCACAAGGGAGATACTGCCGGAATGGCGGCAGCCATAAAAGGCTATTTTGATTTTTGGAACAAAAAGAAAAGGCGTTCAGAAATTGTCAGTTTCAGCAGGTTTCAAAATATCTACGCCCCATTTACTTTCTTTTGGGACGCTTTCATCATTCACTTTGTTTTGCGCAAAATGGTTGATGACGCAGACCATCTGGATAAAAATAAAATGACTGACGAACTGGACCAGTGCTATTTCAGCAACGATTTACCAAGGAAGACAGCTGCCATGAAAGAAATCCGCAAAAAGATAATTCCTCCGTTTGTTCCGGTTTCTTCTCACATGGAGTTTATGATTGATAAAAAGGTCAAAGATTTTGATAATGACTTTTATCATATCCTAGCCTATATCGACAGGGAAGATGGCTGTCTGCTCCTGATGCATCCGGAAGCTGATTATCACTATTATCTTTTGACGAAGGAGCCTGTCCCTTATTCTTTCGTCCAGCAGATTGAGCAAAAAACAGGACTGCTTTTTTACTCCCGTAATGGAAACGGAAAAGAGAAGGTTCTCGCTCTGCAAAAAGAAATGAAAATACAAGGGCTGTTTCTGCCGGACAACATCATACCTCAAAGCTAATCCCCCGCCTGCCCAACGGCATATATCACCCGTTGGGCAGGCGGTTTTCTATTCCCGCATACCTGCCGCCCTCCGCGCATATCCTGAAACGAGAGGAAGTGTGCGCGTTGAGGAAAAAGCTGTTGAGCGCAGTGATTCTATATATTTTGATTGCAGTGCTGCTCCTGCCGCTGCTTGTCACCCTGCTGTGCGGCGGGTTCCGTCGGGAAGTACCGCAATCAGCAGAGCTTTACGGTACAGAGGATTTAGCCCCCCTTCCGACGGAACTGGAGGAATATGTTGCCGGAGTTGTTGCAGCGGAGATGCCCGCGTCTTTTCCGGAGGAGGCATTGAAAGCGCAGGCCGTCGCCGCCCGGACGTATGAAGTGCGGCAGATGCGTGCAGCCGGAACTGATTCTGTGCTTTACGATGTGGGACAGGCTTATGCCGATGAAGCTGCTCAGAAAGAAAAATGGGGCGAAAATTACGGACAGTATGCCGCGAAAATCCGGCGCGCCGTACGGGAAACTGCCGGGGAAATCATGGTTTATGACGGAGAGCCCATTTTAGCGGCGTTCCACGCGCAGAGCGGCGGGAAAACAGAAAACGCCGAAAATGTCTGGGACAGCCCCCTGCCGTACTTAAAAAGCGTAGACAGCGCAGAGGACAAAGCCGCCCCCGGCTACGAAACAGAAACTTCCTTTTCCGCTGGAGAAATTCTTCAGCAGCTAAAAACTCAAGGAAGTCCTACGCAGACAGCCGAAAATCTTTCCATTGAAATCCTCAGCCGGACGGACGCGGGCTATGTTTCCGAAGTCAATGCGGGCGGGCTAAAGCTGACGGGGCGGCAGCTGCGGGAAACGCTGGGACTGCGCAGCGCAAATTTCACTGTGGAAAAACAGGCGGACAGCTTTGTTTTCCGCACTTACGGCTATGGACATGGCGCAGGCATGAGCCAGTACGGCGCGTCCTATCTGGCGGAAAAAGGGCTGGACTATCATGAAATTTTGAACCATTATTATACAAATGTGAATTTTGAACGACTTGCATAAAATCTGGGGCTGTTGGCAACAATAGCCTTGGAGGTGCAGGAAAGATGAATCAAAATGAAAAAGAAACTGCAAAACGCATACAAACGCTTGCGGTCTGCGGCTGTCTGTGCCTGCTGGCGGTAGGTGCAGGCGTAACGTACCGCGCGTTTGACCGCAGCGCTGCGGTACAGCCACAGTTGGAGTCAAATCCACAGCCTGTAACGGCAACGCAGACCCCGACGCTGGACACCGCGCTCCTGGAACGCAATAAGCAGAGCCGCGACGCCGGTGAAACACCAGACCCGCCTAAGGCGAAACCCGCCGCCCCCGTAAAAGAGGAACCCAAAGCGGAACCGGCAGAACCGACATTTGCTTACCCTGTGAATGGTGAGGTCGTACTGCCTTACAGCATCGACCATGCCATTTATGACCCGACGCTGGAACAGTACCACACCAACGCCGGAATCAGCCTTTCCGCGGAGCAGGGCACAGAGGTCAAAGCCGCGGCAGACGGAACGGTAAAAGAAGTACGAAAAGATACAAAAGCAGGCAACATTGTCACTCTGGAACACAGCAACGGCTGGCTGACTACATACGGTCAGCTGGAGGACGATGTAAAAGTCAAAGAAGGCGACAGTGTGAAGCAGGGACAGGCCATCGGTACTGTAAACGCGCCGACAAAATACGGCGTAGCATTAGGCAGCCATCTGGAGTTTGCCATGGAGAAAGACGGCACGACGGTCAATCCGGAAGAAAAACTGGACAAAGAATAATATTTCAAAACAACAGCATACAAACGCATACAGCAAAAGCGGCCTGACAGAAAACCATCTTTCGGTTTCCAGTCAGGCCGCTTTGTTTTATGTTTTCATACAGAACAGCACAGCAGGGAGCCTGTCCCCGCCAGCCATAAAATATTTCATGGTCTTTATTCCACAGGAAGTTCCTTCTTTGCATAAATCTTGCGAATCACCAGCACTGTTACAATCATAGATGCAACCGCAATCGGCAGGTTAATGAACCAGTTCTGAATCACCGCCGCAAGCACGTAGTTAATTGCAGAAATAACCGCAACCGTCAGAGCATAAGGCAGCTGTGTGGATACATGGTTGATATGGTCGCACTGTGCGCCCGTAGAAGCCATAATCGTTGTATCCGAAATCGGGGAACAGTGGTCACCGCAGACTGCACCAGCCAGCGTTGCCGCAACAGTGATAATAAGCAGTTCACTGCCGGGGTCCATAATCGGCACAACGATAGGCAGCAGAATACCAAACGTACCCCATGACGTGCCCGTCGCGAACGCAAGGAACACCGCAATGCAGAATACAATAACAGGAATCAGCATCTGTACAACGCCTGTGCTGCCTTCCAGCAGGCCGGCTACAAATACGTCCGCGCCCAAAAGCCCTGTCACGCCGCTCAGTGTCCATGCAAACGTCAGAATCAGGATAGCGGGTACCATTGCTTTGAAGCCTTCCGGCAGGCAGTCCATAAATTCTCTGAAGCGCAGCACTTTACGGGGAATATACAGAACAAACGTAATCAGCAGAGCCGCAACAGAGCCAAGCATCAGACCCGTAGCGGAATCGCAGTTTGCAAATGCATCAACGAAACTTTCACCGTCGAAGAAACCGCCGGTGTAAATCATGCCGATGATACAGCAGAAAATCAGTACAATAACAGGCAGTACAAGGTCGATTACCTTGCCGTTGCCGACAGGCTTATTGTCAGCCACGTCCTGAAAAGGCCTTGCGTCTGTTGTGTAAAGGTCGCCGTCCAGCTGTGCGTTCCGCTCATGCGTGAGCATAGGCCCGAAATCTGTATTTGTGATTGTCAGCGTAAGCATTGCAACGATTGTCAGCAGGGCATAGAAGTTGTAAGGAATGGCATGGATAAACAAATCCAGACCGTTTACGCCTTCCACAACGCCCGCAACCGCCGCAGCCCAGGAAGAAATGGGCGCGATAATACAGATGGGCGCCGCTGTTGCGTCAATAATATACGCCAGTTTCGCACGGGAAATCTTGTGTGTATCCGTCACAGGGCGCATAACGCTGCCGACTGTCAGACAGTTGAAATAGTCGTCCACAAATACCAGCACACCCAGCGCAAATGTGGAAAGCAGCGCGCCGCGTCTTGTCTTGATAGCGCCTGTTGCCCAACGGCCGTATGCCGCAGAGCCGCCTGCCTTATTCATCAGGGCCACCAGTATGCCCAGCACAACGAGGAACACAAGAATACCAACATTCCCCGCAATCTTTGTTGCCATGCCGCCGTCCGTCGCATCTGTAAAGATGGTCAGGAATGCGTCCTTGATATTAAAATTGGTGTAAAACAGGCCGCCTACCACGATGCCGACAAACAGAGAGGAATATACCTCTTTTGTAATCAGCGCGAGGATAATCGCAACCAGAGGGGGTACCAGCGACCAGAATGTCGCATACATTTTACTGCCCTCCGCAGCCGCGTCCGCTTCGCCCGCAAACGCAGTCATGCTCATAGCCAGCGCAACAACGATGCAGACAAAAATCGCGCCCAGCCATGTATTTCTTTTTTTGGTTCTCATAGCCTTCCCTTCTCCTTTCAAAACAAGTGATAAAATAATTCCAAGCCGAAAAAGACCTTGGGGCTCTGCCCCAATCCCCCGCAAGGGCTTTCAGCCCTTGACCCATTTTCTGCCGCATTGCAGAACAACCAGCAAAAAAAGTTCACAATGCTTGTCCTCATTGCATGAGATACAGTGACAAAAGGGGTGAAAAATGGTGCTCCTTGGGGACATCAGGGCGCAGCACATATACCAACGCCCCAATATCTTTCTTTTCCGGCAAATCACGAAGGAGCAGCGGAACGAAAAAAGCCATGCGCGCGGCACGGCTCGACAGCTTCTTTCAGCTGTGATTCACGTATCCGATAGCGCTCCACATTCGTGACAGTACATTACATTTTCTGCAATGTCCCAGCCGCAGACCCATGGGGCAGGGCAAACGGCTTCGGCGGCACAGCCTTTCCCCCTCCTGCCGCCCCCGGCATATCATCAGAAGGGTACTCATCGGCGCCGCGCCTCTATCTTTTTATTGTCGGGCAAAACCCGACCTGTTCTTCATTCATACCATACCACAACAGGAAAGTCAAGCCTTTCTTGCAAAAACCGCCTGTATTCCACAAAGAACATAAAAAGGCAGGAGTTTTTCACTCCCGCCTTTTTCTAACAATATTCCCTTTTTGTACTCGTTCCGCTCGTTCAGCGTATCGCAGGTTTCCGGCGCTCCTTTTTTCTCGGTTCTTTTTCCGGTTCGTCGTCCTCCCCGTCGTCCATATCCTCCCAAAGCGGACTTGTAACAGCCTGTATCATCTGTTCCAGCACAGCGCGCTCCGCCCTGAGAAATTCAATCTCTTTTTCCTCCACAGGAGGCTGCTGGACTTCTTCTCCAGCAGGCTGAGTCTCTTCCTCCGGCTGCGGCTCCTCGGGCTTTTTGCCCTCCCCAAAGGGATTGTCAAATTTTATTTTCGGCGCGCCGTTGTCCGTCTTTACGATTTTGTAAAGCCCAATAGGCGGGTCTTCTCTTTCTTCTCCTGGAATATATTTATCCTTATCCTGCACGGGAGTCATCTCCTCTCATGAGAACCTGTTTGATATCCTTCAAGTACCACCCGTTTTACTGCCCCTTTCAAAGTTTTATTCTTCCGGCTTTTCCTCTGCGGGTTTTTCTTCCTCATCGTCTTCCCATTCGCTTGGGTCAACCTCGCCGAATGCGGATTTCAGGAAATTTTCCGCTTCATCAATCTGCTCCATCTGCGTCTGCACCGCGTCCAGCACATTTTCCACGCCTTTCAGGTAGCCTTCCACTTCAGGGGAAACCTTTTCTTCTTCCACTCTAGTCGACACGACTTCCTCCATTCCTGCTTCCACCATGTCATCCAGTACCCTATTAAGGTCGTCCATGAAACTGCCGCCCTGTTTGTTTTCTGCGTTTTCCTCGAAGTCCAGTTCCTCCATGTCAATATCGTCCCAGTCTTCTTCTGCGTCGCGGTTCCGCTTTTCTTTCAGTTTTTCGCGGTAAGCGTCCATATCCTCCTTGAAAGCGTGCGCTTTTTCATTCATGCGGAATGCCGCGCTGCGCATTTTGGGCTGCATCTCGTCCGCTTTATCGGCAATTTTTTCCGTCATGCGGAATGCCGCACTGCGCATTTTAGGCCGCATCTCGTCCGCTTTATCGGAAACCTTTTCCGCCGCAGATTTTACAGCGGGCTGTGCCTTCTCACTTACCGTTTTCGCAACAGAACTGAGCGCGGCTCCCGCCTTTTCCAGCGCACTGCCAACAGCCTTTCCGATGCCGTCCTTTTCCAGCCCCATGCCGCTATGCAGGGTATTCAGCAGACGGTCTGCCTCATCTACCGTAATGATGCCTTTTTCCAGCATATTCAGAATTGCCATACGTTCTTCTTTCATTGTTTTTGCCTCCTTTTTGCAATCGCCATTTCCAACGTCATATCTATATTCTTTCGGGCGGGTATCCCGTTTCCCGAAAGCAAATAAAATGCTTTCCGCAATACGGCGGCTGGCCTGTCCGTCCCCAAAAGGATTGCGGGTCTCAGCCATTTTGTCATACGCCGCTTTGTTGTCCAAAAGTTCTGCTGCCATACGGAAGATGGTTTCTTCGTTCGTCCCCGCCAGTTTCAGCGTGCCGGCCTCCACACCCTCAGGGCGTTCCGTCACGTTGCGGAGCACAAGCACGGGCTTGCCCATAGAGGGTACCTCCTCCTGCAAACCGCCGCTGTCCGTCAGCACCAAACAGGAACGGCTCATCAGGTTATGCATATCCTTCAAATTTAACGGCTCCGTCAGATGAATGCGGGGGCAGCTCCCCAGCATTTCATGCACAGGCTCCCATACGGCGGGATTTTTATGCACCGCATAAACGACCTCCGTATCGGGATAACCTTCCACCAGCCGCAGCAGTGCGCGGCAGATATTTTGCAGGGGTACGCCAAGGTTTTCCCGCCTGTGCGCCGTAACTGCAAGTATGCGTTTGCTTTCAAAGTCTATTTTATTCAGTATTTCCTCCGAAAAAACGTAATCCGGTTCAATGGTATGCGCCAGAGCGTCAATAACGGTATTTCCTGTGATAAAAATGCTTTCCGCCGGGATATTTTCACGGAGCAGATGCTCTTTCGCCAAAGGCGTCGGCGCAAAATGCAGGTCTGTCAAAGCCCCTGTCAGGCGGCGGTTCATTTCCTCCGGAAAGGGTTCATATTTGTTGTAAGTACGCAGGCCCGCCTCGACATGCCCGACTTTAACCTGATTATAATACGCCGCCAGTGCCCCGGCAAACGTTGTCGATGTATCCCCATGCACAAGTACAAGGTCCGGCTTTTCTTTGGAGATAACCTCCTCCAGCCCTGTCAGGGCGCGGGTGGTAATGCCCGCAAGCGTCTGGCGGCTCTGCATGATATTCAGGTCATACTGCGGGTGCAGGTCAAAGATTTCCAGCACCTGGTCGAGCATTTCTCTGTGCTGTGCCGTAACGCAGACGATACTTTCGATTCCGGGCGTTTTTTCCAGCTGTTTCACGAGCGGAGCCATTTTAATGGCCTCCGGCCGCGTGCCGAACACGCTCATTACTTTTATATTTTCCATAATGCAATCTCCTTATAAAAACCTAAAGACCGCGGGATTCTGTCCCGCACCCTGCAAGGGGCGCGCCCCTTAACCCTTTTGCGCGGAAACAACGTTTCCGCGGGGAATTCCATCACCAGATGAGCCAAATCAATATGCCGAACAGGAGCGACAAGGCGATTGCCGCCTGTATCCCTTCGCTGTTGACATTGATTTTATCCTCCGGTGTACCGTCATGCACGCCTCGTACAATTTTCTCTATCGCCCCAAGCAGGGCAAACACAAACCAGCTGACCAACAGCAGCAAAATCAAAAAATACAGAACCGCAATAATAATCATAGCTGTATTTCCCCTTCCTAAAATATATCGGCTAAATGTTCAAAATCATGAAAATACAGAGCAGCGCAAAAATAACTGCCGTAACCAGTTCTGCCGTATATTCAGCTTTTTCGCCCCTTACTGCCGCATTGGCGATTGCCTCAGCCGCCCGCAAAAGTGACCCTATCAGACCGCCCAGAGCAATGATTAAAATAAAGACATAAAATGCACGCATTTCCATATTCCCTCTTTCCTGCTCCTGCCGCCCCCTCCGCCGCGCAGTATGCACGTCGGCAATAAAGTTCAGGGTCAAGCCCTTTTCTAAAGGACTTGTGGGACGCGGAGCAAAACCCCGCAGTTTTCGGTCTTTACCTCACCGTATTCGTCAGCGTCCCGATGCCCTCTATTTCGCATTTCACCACATCGCCCTGCTTCATGAATTTCGGCGGTTCAAAGCCCATGCCGACCCCTGCGGGCGTGCCCATGGCGATAATTGTTCCCGCCTGCAATGTCATGCCCTGTGAAAGCTCGCTGACAACCTTCGCAATGCCGTTAATCATCAGCCCTGTATTACCGTCCTGACGCAGTTCCCCATTGATATAGGAACGGATTGCCAGCGCGGGCGGATTCTCAAATTCATCTTTTGTTACAATCCAGGGCCCGACAGGCGTAAAATCGTCCAGACCCTTACCGAAATACCACTGTTTATGCGCAGTCTGCAAATTCCGCGCGCTGATATCATTAAAAATCGTATAGCCGAATACATATTCAAACACATCGCTTTCCGCGACATTTTTCGCGTCCTTCCCGATAATAACCGCCAGTTCCGCTTCGTAATCCAGCCCTTCCACAATGTTGAAATGCCCATCAATTTCCTCTCCGTCCGCAACGGCGCGGTTTACCCGCTTGGAAAAATAAATCGGCACAGGACGTTCCCCGCCGAAAGCTTCGTCATGGAACCGCGCGGCTTCCTCCGCATGTGCGTAATAATTGATGCCCAGACATATCACGTCCTGTCTGGGATACGGAATCGGCGCAAGCAGCTTTACATCACCAAGCGGGATTCCCTCCATCAGTTCTTTGTTGCGGTTCAGCTTTTCCAGCTTTTCAGGTGTGGCGCAGCTTAAAAATTCATTCATATCCGCAACGCCCCAGCCCAGATAGTTTACCGGAACAACCTCAGAGCCATCGTTTTTCAATACGCCGACGGCCTCGGCTCCGGCATGGGTGTATGTTAAAAGTTTCATGATTCGGAAAACCTCCTTTATCTCGCAGAATAAATGCTTATCTTTTATCATACCACAAAAGAATGTTTTTAGAAAGCAAAATGTTTTTCTGTCTCTTTCGAGAAAAGTATTGCCAGGGTATCACTTTGACAGTTTCTACAAAACCTGGTTGATGCACAAATAACTGTGTGCTATAATCAACTCAGCAAATCGAAAGTTGCGGAGGGAGATATGGAAAAACTTTCTGTATTGTTGATGATAGTTGCCATTGTCTGTGCTTTATTTTCAGATAAAATAGATTTGGCAGTAAAAGGGGATAAAAATATTAAAAAAGTGATTGTCATATTCAGTGCGGGGATATTATCAGTTTGCACAATTACTGTTATTACAAGTATCTTATCGTAAATATCCAAATCGAAAAATTCCAATTTATCGAGCAGTTACATGTCTGTATAGGGTAACTGCCCGCTTTAGATATTTTGATGAATCATTTTGTCAAAAAACGTTGAGCAACACCAATCTGAAAAGGGAGGTTTTTCTTAACGTTCATCTGCCCGCAAGGTACGTCGTTTGAATGCCTCCCAATACTCGTAAGGGATTCTCAGTTTTCCAAGTCCACGCCCCAAGTGTATATCGGGCTTGTTTTCTCCATGAAAATCACTGCCGCCGGAGGGCAGGAGCCCCACGCGCGCCGCAAGCCGCTCCATTGCTTTCGTCTGTGCGGGCGTATAGGTGGAATACATACATTCTACGCCGTCGAGACCTTGAGAAGCAAGTTCCCTGCAAAGTTCCTCAAGCTGCGTTTCCGAAAGGGCGTAAAGCGTCGGGTGCGCAAGAACTGCCGCGCCTCCTGCCTGTTTTATCGTTTGGATACAACGGGCAGGCGTAAGGAATTCGCGTTCCACATAGCCCGGCATGCCCGGCGAAAGATAGCGGGAAAAAGCGTCCTTCCTTGTTTTGATATAGCCTTTTTCCAGCAGGACATTTGCAAAATGTGCCCGCGTAATAATTTCGCCGCCCGCGTTCGCAGCAACTTCCTCCAGCGTAACAGACAGTCCGGCATCTGTCAGCTTCCGCGCCATTTTTTCGTTGCGCCGGCTGCGGCTTTCGCGGATTTCCTCCATGCGCTCCTGCAAAACAGGGGCGGAAGGGTTAAAACCAAGCCCCACAATATGGATTTCCGGACGGCTGTACTTCGGCCAGAGCGCGGCAAATTCTACCCCCGTCACAGTTTCCACACCATGCTTTATGCCCGCCTCCATAAAAAGGGCAAGTCCATCAATGGTATCATGGTCTGTCAGGGCAACAGCAGAAAGTCCTTCTTTTTTCGCCAGTAACACAATGCCTTCCGGCGAAAACGTACCATCTGAACAATAGGAATGTGTATGCAGGTCAATAAAAGACATATCTTCACCCTTTCCGAGAGACTTTATTCAGTATATTATATCAGATACCAGCCGAAATGCACAGGGCAGACCATGCATTCCGCAGGAGAAATGGACAAATCCCGTCCAAAAGTTCTGCGGCCAGCGTTTCTTCTGTCGAAAAAGAACTGCGGAAACCGTAAGATTAAACTGGATTTTAACAGAACGATGTGGTATGATGTGATATCATAATTTTCTGCTATGGCAGATTTATCCATTTTCAGAAAAAAGGAGGCGGGTTTTATGGATGAAAACGCATTGCTGAAGCTTGCGCTGGACGCAGGCGAAATCATGCTGACCTCCGGCGCGGAAACGCACCGTGTGGAGGACACCATGCATCATATCCTTTCCGTATCCCATAACCCTGAGGCGGAGGCTCTGGCAATGTCTACACTGCTTATCGTCAGCCTTCCCAGCGAAAAAAGAGGTTCCCTGACGCTGACGCGCGGCGTACACAGCCGTTCTGTTAATTTCCAGAAAATCTGCGAGGTCAATGCGCTTTCGCGTGACTTTGTTTCCGGCAGACTCTGCCTTGCGCAGACAGTACAGCGTATTGAGGAGATTCGCAATGCGCCGAGCTTCTCTCCGCTCCTGCGGACACTCTGCTATGGCATTGCCGCAGGCGGGTTCACCATTGTACTGAACGGCACGCCTTCGGACGGTCTTGCCGCTTTTTTCTGCGGCATATTGATTGGGGTCATGATTATACTGTTAGGACGGCGGCAGACTCCATATTTTTTCACCTCCCTGCTGGGCGGATTCCTTTCCGGCGTAGCAGCTTCTCTGTTCCACCGTATTCTGCCCTCCGCCGGTATGGATATGATTATCGTTGGCAGTATTATGCCGCTGCTGCCTGGTATTACAATGACGAACGCCATACGCGATATCATGGAAGGGAATTTTATCAGCGGCAATTCCAAGCTGGTCGAAGCACTTCTGGTTGCTTTTGCCATAGCAGGCGGCGTTGGCTTCGGCGTAAGCCTGTTTGCGTAATAAGGGAGGGGTTTGAATGGTGACAATTCTGGTGCAAAGTATCGTTTCCGCGTTTGCCTGTGCGGCGTTTTCCGTTGTTTTCAACGCGCCTCGGCGGGAGCTGTTCTGGTGCGGGCTGAATGGCGGGCTGGGCTGGCTCGTTTATTCCATGCTCATGGCAAAAAGCGAACATGCTGTTTCCGCAACGCTTGCCGCAGCCGCCGCTGTGACTCTCGTTGCCCGTCTGCTCTCCTATCACAGACAGGCTCCCTCCACGCTGTACCATATTCCCGGCATACTGCCGCTTGTACCCGGTATGGCAGTTTATCACGCTATGCAGGCAGCAATCCGCGGCTTCATATTGGAAACCTATTCCAACGCCCTGCTTGCCCTGAAGCTCGCCGGAGCCATTGGCGTTGGGTCTATCCTGATTCTGGTACTGCCATATTCGTTTTTTGAGCTGATTCCCCGAAGGGAGAGGACAAATAAAAAAGTATAATACTTTTTTATTCCGCAAAAGCACGCTGTCCCACCTTCGCAGTATCTCTTTTCCGTCCTGCCCTAACTGCCGCCAGATACAAAACAGCCGCAAGCAGTGTGGACAGGATATCTGCCGCAGGCTGCGCCCAGACAAGCCCCTCAGCCCCCAGAGCCGCCCTCAGCAGAAACAGCGATGGAATATAGACCAGTCCCTGTCTGCTCAGATTGATGACCAAAGAAGGCAGAGCCGCGCCCATTGCCTGCAAAGCATTGCCGAATACATAAAACACGCCGAACAACATGCCTGTGCTCAATAAAATCCGCGCGAAGTTGACCGCATACGAAAATGCCTCTGCATCTGTCAGAAACACACTGACAATCTGCTCTGTAAACAGCAAGCAAAGCCCCGTCATTGCCGCGCCCAGCAATAAAGCGAAACCAATGGAAAATCTCAGGATTTTACTGTACCGCTCCCATAACCTCGCGCCGATGCAGTATCCCAAAAGCGGCTGTACACCCTGCCCGATACCCATTGAAAGCATTCCTGTAATCATCGTGACCTTCATTGCCACGCCAATCCCCGCGACTGCCATATCGCCATATTCTGCCATCATGCTGTTCATAATAATCTGCGAAACGCTCATCAGCACCGGTGCAAGCGCGCCGGGAATACCAATTGCCAGCACACTCCGGCAGACGCCTTCTTTTGCCGTAAAATCCCTGATTTGAATACTCAGCGCGGATTTTCCCCGTAGAAAATACAAAATATAATATAGCGCTGCCGCGCTGCTCCCGATGACCGTTGCTGCCGCCGCGCCGGAAATTTCCCAGCCCAGCCCGAAAATCAGCAATGGGTCAAGCACAATATTCAGCAGGTTTCCGATTACCTGCCCCATCATGGCGCGCCCCGCCTGCCCTTCCGCGCGCAGGATATTGGAAAAGCAGGTAGATATCATCTGGAACGTACCGCCGAAAGCAACAATGGCAAGGTACTGACGGGCATACTCCCATGTATCCCCGCTTGCGCCAATCAGCGTCAAAATTTCCTCCATAAAAAGTAGCACCGCACCGGTAAGTATTATGCCGGAAACCACGCACATCCACATGCAGAATGAGCAGAGTTTTTTTGCAAACGCCTCCTGTCCTGCACCGATTGCCCGCGATATGGCAGACGTGCCTCCAACGCCAAATATCGTACCAACTGACATAAAAATCAGGAACACCGGCGTAGCCAACGATACCGCCGCAACCTGGTACGCGTCATGTGTCTGCCCAATAAAAAACGTATCAGCAAGGTTATAAATCAGAACCATCAGCATTGCGCCCATTGCCGGAAGGACATTACGCAGGACTGTCTGTGGAACAGGCATTGCCCGAAAAGAATCCCCTGTATTTTTTGTTTTTGACATAAACATTCCCTCCTTTTCAATAGCTAGATATCAATAGCCGGCTATATTTATGATTGTAAAAATACCGCCCCGCAGGTATTCCCCTGCAAAGCGGGAATGATGCACTTTTATGACATAATATTTCTTTTTATTCGTTCCAGCATAGAAAAGAACAGCTGTTTTTCCTCCTCACTGAAACCGGAATACATGGCAGTTTCGTCTGCGTCTTTTTTCTGCCGGGCGACTTCATTGAGTGTTTTCCCTTTTTCCGTCAGCCGGATATATTTGACACGTTTATCCGAAGCATCGCCAAAGCTGTCCACAAGACCATTCCGCTCCATATTCAGCACAATTCTGGCCGTTGTGGACTGTGCTACATGCAGGGCTTTTTCCAATTCCTTCATGGACATCTGACAACCGGAAGCATTGCTGAGTATACGAAGTACAGATGCCTGAGAAAATGTCAGCCCCATCTCCCGTATACCATTGTTTACGCTTTTTTCCAGCGCATCATGTATTTGCTTAAAAAGAAATAAGCTGGGCACCCTTTCTGCCATCTAATTCCCTCCCGCTATCATATCCCTGCAAGCCATTTTTTATTTCCTTCATAAGCATAGCAGTGTTTTTTTGCAATGTCAATAGCAAGCTATTATTTTTTGCAAATAATCCCCTGAAATGCTAATTCTCCGGGGATATTTTCATGCTGTTCTGTTACATATAAGGGTTGGTCTGGCGTTCTTCCGCCAGCGTTGTTGCAGGGCCATGTCCAGGGAATACGTTATATTCCCCCGGCAGGTCGCGCAGACGTTTCAGGGACTCCATAATCTGCCCCCAGTCGCCTGTCTGCAGGTCTGTACGCCCGCAGGAGCCCTGGAACAGAGTATCTCCCGAAAACAGTGCGTCTCCGCAGAAAAAGCAAATACTGCCTTCCGTATGCCCCGGCGTAAACATCACGCGGAATGTCAAAGAGCCAACCTGCACCTCGTCCCCTTCGTTAACGAGTATTTCCGGATGGACTGTAATTGGACTGCCGCCCCAATGCAGAGAATAATTTACAGACGCGTCCGTCAGCACGCGCGTCTCCTTTGCACCGCCCACAACCGTACAGCCATATTTTTCCTTCACCGCCGCTACTGCGCCAATGTGGTCAAAATGTCCATGTGTCAGCAGAATATGCGTCGGCTTCAAGCCGTTCTGCTCGATATAGGAAAATAAAGGCTCGGGATTTCCGTCGCAGTCAATCAGGGCGCAGACGCCCGCCTCATCCGATACAATATAGCAATTCGTGCCGACAGAGCCCGAAGCATAACAAGCAATTTTCATTTCCATTCCTCCTGTGTCAGTCTTTTCGCGCCCCTTCCTTTCGGGACGATTACCGCCATTGTATCATAAGTTCGGGCACACGCCAAGGGCATTGGGAAAAAATCTGCTCTCCGACGGCTGTCCTTCCGCAATATCCCATTATATAGTGCAAAGGCACAGGGGCGTCTGACTTTCAACGCAAATGACTGCCATTCTCGTCTATATCCCTGAAGCGGTACACCACAGGCTTCGGCAGAGAAGCTCCTCGTTTTTCGTCCAAAGCCTCCATCTGGCGGTTAAACTTTTCCTCTGATGGCACATATTCCACACAGGTTGCCCCCTGCACCAGATGCAGCACCGGAGAAAGGCACTTTTCGTCCTCCCAATGCTCGCAGTAAAAACGGTCACAATAAATAACGCGATGCATAATACGCCCCCTTATGGGAATAGAATTGAAATTAAAGTTGTTTTTCAATTTATATAGTAAATCTATTTACAGATTACTATAAAAGTTACTCTTTTGACAAGAGGTGATTACAAAATGGCTAATTTTATTCCCAAGCCCTATAAAACAGAACAGGTTACGATTCGTCTGCCGCTGGACAGACTGTCTATGGTGGACGACCTTGCGGGACGCTACAATCTCAGCCGCAGTGCATTTATCAATCAATGCGTCGAATATGCGCTGGATAATTTTCATGAGATGGAAATTCACGAAGAAAAGTGAAAACAGGAAACCCGAATGCGGAAGTGGCCCATTTGCAATACTTATAAAATACGCGTCAGGACACTCCTTCTGAACGTTTTGCTCTTTCCAAATAAAACAAAACCTGTTATAGTGATACTATAACTGTTATCTTCGGCAGACATAAGGAGGAGATTATTATGGCAACACCCCATATTTCCGCAAAGGAAGGCGATTTCGCCAAAACCGTACTGATGCCCGGCGATCCGCTCCGCTCGAAATTCATCGCAGAAACGTTTTTGGAGAACCCCGTACTGGTAAATAATGTGCGCGGCGTACAAGGTTATACAGGAACCTACAAAGGCACAAAGGTATCCGTCATGGCAAGCGGCATGGGTATTCCTGCCATCGGCATTTACAGCTATGAACTGTTTTCGTTCTATGGCGTGGAAAATATCATCCGCATCGGCTCTGCCGGCGCAATCAGCGATAAGCTGGAGCTGCGCGATATCGTAGCCGGTCTTGGGTCCAACACAAATTCCAATTTTGCCGCGCAGTATGGTCTGCCGGGTACGCTTGCCCCCACAGCGGATTATGAACTGCTTGCCACTGCGGTAGAATCCGCAAAAGAACTCGGGCAGGAGCTGAAAGTCGGCAATATTCTTTCCGCCGATACTTTCTATGACGATTTGGGCATGGACGTTATGAAAAAATGGGCAAAAATGGGTACACTGGCTGTTGAAATGGAATCCGCAGGGCTCTACCTTACGGCGGCAAGGCTGGGCAAGCGCGCGCTGACACTTGTTACCATTTCTGACAAGCCCTTTACAGGCGAAGCAACAACAGCGGAAGAACGCCAGAACACATTTACACAGATGATGGAAATTGCACTGGAAACGGCTGTTAAGATGGACAAAAAGTAAACCTGCCGGATATTCCTGCATCTGAGTGAAGCCCCACACAAAAACGTTTCCCCCTGCCAGCCGCAAGGGGAAACGTTTTTCTAAAAAACAGTATTCGCTTATGTAAACCAAGGCTCATATAGCCAGTTCCAGAAAAAGTCGGAAACAAGAATTTCCAGAAAAAACGCCGTCGCCCAGACTATTGCCGCTGCGTGCCATGGAGAAGCTGTATGCGCGCCCAGCGTCCTGCCGCGGAACAGTAACCGCCAAACCATCCAGCCCGCAACCGCGCCAAACGTATTCATAATCAAGTCGTTAATATCCGTTACCCGCCAGCAGAGCAGCTGGCTGCACTCAATCAGCAGGGAAAGCAGGAATCCAAAACCTGCTGTTTCCTTCAGCCTGCCGTATTTCTTCCAAATCAGCGGCAGCAATAAACCCGCCGGTACAAACATAATGACGTTCAGTACGTTATGTACTCTCTCCGACCAGAGATGGTAAAACGGAATCATTTGCAGGTTGGGATCAAACGTTAGATATTGCAGACTTGGCAGACCCGTCACCGCCGCAATACAGCAGAGATACAGCACAAAAGCCAGAAACCCTGCCGCCAGTTTCCACACACCCCTTCCTTCCTTTCGGAACAGCCAAACAGCCCAGCACACCAGAAACGGCAGAGCAGCAACCATATAAAACGAACATTCCAGCCCCATCAGAACTACTCTCGAATACATGCCTTTTTCTCCTTTCTTTGCCAATATACCCTCATTTTCCCCAGTATACCATGGCAAAGTTAAGAGCCTCTTGCAAAAATCTTACGGTTTTATTAAGAGCTTATACACCCGGCCTGACAGGAATCTCTATCTGCACGATGGCGTCCTCCTCCCGTTCGACAACGTTCTCATTTAACACAACTTCATACGAAAAGCCATAAAACATCATTCCACACTTTTCCGCATACGCAAGGATTTCCCTGTAGCGTATATCCATGTCCTCCCATGGCCCTCTGTAAAAAGCGCGGAGGTATGTTCCGGCAGGCTGGACGTGCAGTCCCGCCCTCCTGATTGGAAACGGGATTTCGATAAAAAGCCGGGAATAGTCCTCAAAATTTCCTGCATAAAGGCTTTCTGTGGCAATCATGGAACCATAGGACGCATCGTGCAGACGGCTCAGCTGGTATTTTTTCGTTTCGGCGGTAATCATTTCCACCGCCTTCTCAAAAGACGTGCCCACACCGGCCTCGACGGTTACAAGCCGCCGCTCCTTTTTTTCCACAATGCTGATTTCCTCCAAATCCATAGAAAGCAATGTCTGCATATTCCGCCTGTGCTTTGCCAGCGTTTCACGCACCGCCTTTTTATGGCTGATTTCGCGGTCAAGCTCCTCAATTTTTTCCCCCAGCAACTTCTCCATGCTGGTGGCAGAGCGTTCCTGCATAAATGCCTTAATTTCTTTTATGGATACGCCCATCTCCCGCAGAAGAAGTATTGTTTCCAGCGTCTGGCTCTGCTGGTAGCTGTAATAGCGGTAGCCGTTTTCAGCGCTTACGGCAGCAGGGCGGAACAGCCCGACTTCGTCATACCACATCAGTGTTTTTTTATTCACGCCATGCAGGGCAGCAAACTGTCCAATGGGCAGCAGTTTATCTTTTTTCTCCATATTTTCAAATCTCCTCTTGACTGTACAGTTACTGTACGGTTTATTATAGTCCGTATCAACCGGAAACACAACAAAATAAAGGAGGAAATTATGGAAAAACAAAATGCTTACAGCCGCCCTGTCACGCTGGGGAATATACTGCGCTTCGCGGTGCCAACCATCGTAATGTCGGTTTTTATGTCTTTTTATACTATGGCAGACGGGCTTTTCGTATCAAACCTCATCGGTACGGACGCGCTTTCCGCAATCAACCTGACTGCGCCCGTCATACAGCTTGTAACTGCCGTTTCCACTATGCTGGCAACGGGAGGCAGCGCTGTCATTATGCGGAAAATGGGTGAGGGGAAAACAGAAGAAGCCAAACAGGACTTTACGTTCCTGATTCTTGTTAATGTCGTGGTCGGGCTGCTTATGTGTGTGCTGGGGTATGCTCTTATGGGAAAACTGTTTGAAGGTATGGGGCTTTTTTCGGCAGGCGTTGCGGATTACTGCACAGAATACCTCAGCCATTACCTGCTGTTCACCATTCCGATTTTGCTGATGAACAATTTTACGCTTTATATGATTGCCTCAGAAAAGGCAACGCTGTCGCTGTTCTGCTCCGTAGCAGGCGGCGTACTGAATATCATTCTGGATTACATACTGATTGCCGTATGTGATATGGGAATCGCCGGGGCGGCTGTCGCGACAGGGCTGGGCTATTCCGTTACGGCCATCGCCGGACTGTTCGTATTCAGCCGCAGGAAAAATCTTCTGCATTTTACAAAACCCTCGTACCGCTTCCGCGTATTGCTGGACGCTTCGACAAACGGCTGTTCGGAAATGGCAACCGCCCTTGTGACCGGCATCATTACATTGCTGTTTAACTGGACGATGCTGAAATACGTTGGAGAAAACGGCGTTGCTGCCGTAACGATTATCATGTATGTCCTGATGTTCACAAGCTCACTTTACGCGGGCTATTCCTATGGCGTTGCGCCAATGGCAAGTTATTATTACGGCGAAGGAAACTGTGAAAAACTGAAAAAGCTGGTTTCCCTCAGCCTGAAAACAATCAGCGTAATTTCCATTGTGACAGTCACGCTTTCCCTTGCCGTAACAGAGCCTCTTGTGGCAGTGTTCGCCCGCCCCGATAATCCGGTTTATGGACTTGCCGTAACAGGGAACCGTATCTGCTCCATCGCGCTCTGTTTCATTGGTTTTAATATTTTTGCCAGCGGGCTGTTTACCGCGCTTTCCAACGGCATTGTGTCAGCCGTCCTTGCATTTTCGCGTTCCTTTGTTTTTATGCTGATTGCCATGCTGACGCTTCCGGCGCTGTTCGGCGTAACCGGCGTATGGCTGGCAACTCCTGCCGCAGAATTTATGGCGGTACTGCTGTCAGCGGCAATGTTTTTGAAATATCGGAAACGGTATGGATATTAAAAGCCTGTCCGAAAAATTTGACGGCGTAATCTGCATACATCTTATTTACGGACAGACTCTAAAAAAGGACTTTTCCCTTCCCGCTTGCTTTTCCCGCCGCTTTGTGATACAGTTAGCGCAATAAGAAAGCAACACGTTTGAAGGAGGAAACACAGTTATGTGCGGTATTTGCGGCTTTACAGGGCGTCTGGCGACGTCCGAAGAAATATTGGAACGCATGAAATCGAAAATCATACACCGCGGCCCGGACAGCGGCGGTTCGCATATTGACGGTGGTGTATCTATGGGTTTCCGCCGCCTGAGCCTGATTGACCTGGAGGGTGGACACCAGCCCATTTATAACGAAACCCGCGACATGGTTATTACGTTCAACGGCGAAATCTATAACCATCTGGAGCTGCGCGAAGAACTGATTGCCAAAGGGCACGTCATGAGCAGCGGTGCAGATACGGAAGTTCTTCTGCATGGTTATGAAGAATACGGCGAGGCCCTTCTGCCCCGTCTGCGCGGAATGTTTGCCTTCGTCATCTGGGACGCAAAAACGCAGACACTTTTCGGCGCGCGCGATTTTTTCGGCATCAAGCCTTTTTATTATACCATGCAGGACGGACAGTTTATTTACGGCTCGGAAATCAAGAGCATATTGGAATATCCCGGATTCCAGCGGGAGGTCAATCCTGACGCGCTGGAAAATTACCTGACATTCCAGTACAGTGTGCTGCCCGAAACATTTTTCAAGGGCGTTTTCAAACTGCCGCCCGCCCATTGCTTTACCTTCCGCGACGGCACATTGGAAATCAAACGCTATTGGGAGCCGGTGTTTGCGCCAAACCACGAAAAGCCTTTGGAGGAGTTTGTGGAGGAAATTGACGCGGCGATGCAGGATTCCATACAGAAACATAAAGTCAGCGATGTGGAAGTCGGCTCCTTCCTTTCCAGCGGAGTAGACAGTTCCTATGTCGCAGCATGTTTCCATGGGGACAAGACCTTTACCGTAGGCTTTGATTACGAAAAATATAACGAAACCGACTACGCAAAAGCCCTTTCGGAGAAAATCGGCATCGACAATTACAGCAAGCTGGTTTCCAAAGAGGAATACTGGGACGTCATTCCCAAGGTGCAGTATCATATGGACGAGCCTTTAGCTGACCCTTCCGCCATTGCATTGTATTTTGTCAGCCAGACAGCGGCGAAACACGTCAAATCCGCCATGAGCGGCGAAGGGGCAGATGAGTTTTTCGGCGGCTACAATATTTACCACGAGCCGCACGACCTTCTGCCGCTGACGCGCCTGCCGCGCCCTGTACGTAAAGGGCTGGGCGGCATCGCAAAGCGTCTGCCTAAAATGAAGGGGAAAAACTTCCTGATACGCGGGAGCAAGGACTTGCAAGAGCGGTTCATCGGCAACGCCTTCATGTTGAATGAGGAAGAACGGGAGCGTATCCTGAAACACCCTACGGGCCGTTACCCGCATACGGCACTGACAAAACCGTATTATGACAAAGTGCGGGATTTGGACGATGTGACAAAAATGCAGTATATTGACATTCACTTCTGGCTGATTGGGGATATTCTGCTGAAAGCGGATAAAATGAGCATGGCACACTCCTTAGAGGTACGCGTACCGTTTTTGGACAGGGCAGTATTCGATGTCGCACGCACCATTCCGACAAAATACAAGGTCAACAAGGAAAACACGAAATTCGCCATGCGGCAGGCGGCGCACAGGCATCTGCCGGATATGGTGGCAGAAAAAAAGAAGCTGGGATTCCCTGTACCCATCCGCATCTGGCTGAAAGAAGACGAATACTACAACAAAGTCAAGGCAGCGTTTACCAGCCCTGCCGCACAGGAATTCTTCAAAACTGAGGAAATCGTGAAATATCTGGACGAGCACCGCGCGGGGAAAGCCGACAACAGCCGGAAGATTTGGACGATTTACATGTTCCTTGTCT
>CAMQRG010000001.1 GCA_947036475.1 uncultured Clostridia bacterium | reverse complement strand
ATTCCAGAACGGAAGGAAATTTGATTGAAATCGAGTATACCTTCGAACAGCCGAAGGCCATGCAGCAGAAAAAGAAAATGGTGTACGGAATGTAATACAAAACCCGGAGAGAAAACTCTCCGGGTTTTCTGAAGCCTGATAACTCCGATAAGGATAACGCTCAAAGGCGGCTTGACTTAAGAAAACAAATTTTACTTTTGGTTTGGTTTCTTAAGTCAAACGCTGACAGCTGTTGCCCCATGGTCTTTTATATATATTTTCGTATCCGTTCTGCGAACGCTGCGGCGCGTTCCTGTATCCCTTCCACTTTGAGGATACTCAGCGGGTCGTTTGCTGTTTCCACCATAGCGAAACCTGGCGGCAGACGGAAGGTCTTATTCATGCTCAGAGCGCTGATAATCTGTTCTGCTACGATATCCCCGCCGCTGTACCCCGAAACCACGACCGCGAACACGCTCTTTTCGTAAAATGCTGTTTTGCGGAACAGAGCGGTCAGACGGTTGACAAAGGCGGTGAGGTTTGCGCTCAGCGCGTCGTTATAATTCGGGCAGAGCAGGACGAGCGCGTCACACGCCTGTATGGCAGGGTAGACCTGTTCCACAATGACACCGCCATAATAACAGCTGGATTTTTCGCTGAAATGCATACACATATGGTACGGACAGCCGCCGCAGTCCTGTATCGTGCCGTTGCGCAGGGAAATTTCCGTAATCTCACAGTCCGCAAGCCCTTCTTTTACCATATTCCAGAGTGCGACTGTGTTCGAGGTCTTGAAATTGCTGGCGTGGAGTACAAGGATATTCGGGGGTTTCTTCGGCCTGACCTGATAGCTTGTGACGCGTTCCAGCATTTCTGCCGCCGCAATATGGTACGCCGAAAGATTATCCGTTTCCAGTTTCATTGCCTGTATGTTGAAATTCTGCAAAGAAACTGTCCCTTCTACCATTGCGCGGCCCGGGAACGCACAGCCTGCCTGATTGGCGGTAAACATCAGCTCCCGCGAAACTGCCTTTGTATACAGTTCACTTTCTCCGTCTACAATGATTCCGCCGACACAACCTGTAAGCATATCCGGCTGCATCCGCAGTATTTTCAGAAACCGGCAGTATTCCAGATTGATGCCTGAAATGCCGAGCGGTACGGCAAAGAGAACTGCCCCTCCCTGTATGGGTACGAAATCCTCTGCGTATCGCATGACGGTACAGTCGTATCCGTCCAGAATGCTTTGCAGTACGCCGTTCAGTCGTTCCGTCCGTTTTGCGTCCTCGCAGTGGGGATAAACAAGCGTCAGCTTTTTTTTCATTGTATCGCCTCCAGATTTTCAGCGGCCTGCCGTATCCGCGCGAAAAGCGGTTCCGGCAGGGGAAGGACTTCCGTTTCCAGTCCGAACAGGGTAGAACGGTTTTTGCAGCCCATGTATATGCCGCCGAGGAAATTTGAACTGTAATGCCATTCACCCCGCAGAGTGAGCAGAAGGGAAATGGCTGCCGAGGAGATTGCAGGGGCGATATACGGCTTGAAGCCCAGTTCCCGCGTCCGCATGTTTGCTTCGACAGCAAGCTGCGTCAGTTCCCGCGAAAGAGCATCGTTATACTGTGCGATGCTGTTGGCAATTACCAAATCCGCCCCATGCGGACCGTATGCCCTTCCTTCTTTCAGGAAAGAGGAAAAACGTGCGTCTTTTTTCGCGTAATATGCTGCGCGCGCGTTCATTACGCCCAGCCCGTAGCCCTGTATCTGTTCCGGAAGGAGCGCGCCGCCTGCCGCCCGAAGCGCAGCCCTGCAGAGTGGGTCAACAGGGTCGGAAACAACGGCAAACAAACCCCGAAAATGGCTTTCTGCCGCTTTTTTCGCAAAATGTGAGATAATACTTTTATTGGCTTCATACTGTGCCATGCGTACGTCCTGTACGCCGGAACCAACGGGCGGTATGCCTTTTGACGCGCAGAACACAAACACATCGCACGCAAAAAGGTTTTCCTCCCGCAGAATTTCAACGGGAGGCAGTGCGTCATACTCCCATGGGTAAGCGGCCTGATTCAACTCACATTCCCAACGCTGGCAGACAGTTTCGTTGACATCATAAATCCCCAGAGCACTGATGCAGTCCCCGCCCAGCAGTTTCAGGACGGTCAGAACGGTACTGCCTACATCGCCCAGCGCAAGCAGGTGTACCCGTTTTTTCTGCGGGATTTTGCGTTCCAGACGGACTTTCCATTCCTCCAGAGAGCCATGCGCCGTATTTACGAGCGAAGCCGTTCTGCTGGCAATGCTTTTTTCCAGCAAAGTCCGCATCTCTGCCGAAAGCCCATCTGCGCGGCTGTCCAGTCTCGTTTTATCCAGCCAGCCGATATCCTCCACATCTGCCGCCATTCCGGCGTGCGTCAGGCGGCAGATGCCTTTTGCCTGTTCCTTTGGACGGTTGACAGCAATCAACAGCCCATGTTTCCATTCCGTATGCTCCATTGTTTCCACCTCGCATTTTTACTGTATGCCGTTATCTCTCAAACGGCGTAACAACCCATTTGACGCACCCGTCCGCTTTGTTTTCAAATATGCGGTAGCCTTCTGAAATATCGTTCAGCGGCGCGCGGTGAGTAATCAGGGGGCTTGTGTCGAGTTTCCCGCAGCGCACCAGTTCCATGATTTCTGCACATGCGTTTGCGTCTACGCCGCCTGTTTTGAACGTCAGGTTTTTTCCGTACATGGTATGCAGGGGAAGTGTCTGCGCCTCCGGATAGAGTGCGACAGGCACGACAACCGCATTTGGCCTTGCGGCCTGCCATGCCATTTGGAAGGTATTTTTCCCTCCGGCCGCTTCAAACACTCTGTCCGCGCCCCTGCCGTCCGTCAGCCGCAGTATTTCCTGTACAACGTCCGTTTCTTCTGGATTCAGCAGGATATCTGCCAGACCTTTAGCATTTGCAAGAGCAAGCCGTTCCGTATTTGTATCTATTGCAATGATTTTTGCAGGGCTGTAAAGCCTTGCGCACATCATTGTACAAAGTCCGGTCGGGCCTGCGCCAATTACCACAGCCGTATCGGCAGGTTTTATTTCTGCAATGGACGCCGCCCAGTAACCCGTTGCCAGAATATCGCCATTAAACAATGCGGCTTCGTCAGAAACGCCGTCAGGGATACGCGTCAGCCCCTGATCCGCTATGGGAATACGCGCAAATTCCGCCTGTCCGCCGTCAATGCGGCAGCCCAACTCCCAGCCGCCATGAATACAGTTATTCACGTAACCCCTCTTGCAGAAATAACATTCCCCGCAGAAGGTTTCTACATTGACGGATACGCGGTCACCCACGTGGAAGTGCTTTACACCAGCACCGGTTTCCACGATTTCTCCCGTAAATTCGTGCCCCAGTATAACGTTTTCCCGCGCCCGCGGTACTGTGCCATGTATGATATGCAGGTCGCTGGAGCAGATGGAGGAGCGCGTTACCCGAACGATGGCGTCAGTCGGTTCCTGTATCATGGGGACTGGTCTGTCTTCAAGTACGACTTTGCCTTTTCCCTGCCAGACAGCGGCTTTCATTGTTTTCTGCAATGCGTTTTCCTCCTAGAATGTTTTTACGGCTTCTTCCGCTTCTTTTTTTGCCGCGTTCAGTAATTCTGCCACAGGCACAAGCCCGATATCCAGCCCTTCCGCCGCGATGCAGTCATAATGTTTGATGCCGAAAAATTCAGCCATTGCCGCCATGTAGCGGGAACCCATTTCCAGCGGTGTATCTGCATAACAGCCGCCGCGTGTCGTCAGGTAGACCATGTGGTCAGCCCTGCAGAGCCCTTCCAGACCATGTTCGCCCGTTTTGAATGTGATTCCCTCTACGCAGAGATTTTCGATGTATACCTTCAACAGCGCGGGGAAACTTAAATCCCAGAAGGGTGCGGCAATAACGATTTTATCCGCCTCTGCAAACTGGTGCGCGTAGCAGAATCTGGGGTGTGCGAAATTCTTTTCGGCAAGCAGTTCGTCCCTCTGGCGGAAAAAGCCTTCCGTCATAAAGTTCAGCCCTTCGTCCATCAGGACAAGCCTTGTGATGGCATATTCCCCCGTTTTTTCCAGTTCTTTCAGGAAATGCTCTGCCAGTTCCTTTGTGCGAGAGCCTTCCCGACGGATACAACAGTCGACATACAATACGTTTTTCATGATTTTCCCCCTTGTCTTTTCATCTTATCTTTACGGCATGTAATTCTCCCAGCGTACCATTCCGTAGCGCTTCTTCTACCTCCGCTTTCAGCGGGACGGAATCTGACGCGCCTTTGCGCCCGATTGCCAGCGCGCTTGCCGCGCTTGCCAGAAGCAGAGCGTTTGGAATGTTATTTTCCTCATATATGGAATACAGGAAATATCCGCTGAAGGTATCTCCTGCCGCTGTCGTATCTACTGCGTCCACATGAAAACAGCCGATGCGGTATTCTTCTTCTCCGCGGACGCAGCACGCTCCGCGGCTGCCCAGTGTCAGCAGTATCCCGCAATTCGGGTATTTCTCCCGCAGAAACGGCAGAATTTCCTCGTCTGTTTCACAGCCGGCAATCTGCCTCCCCTCCACTTCGTTGACGATGAGCCAGTCCAGCAGTTCCAGAGGATAGCCCAGAACGTCTTTGTTCATCGGGGCAGCGTTCAGGGCAGTCTGCATGCCGCGCCGGTGTGCCTCCTCCATAATATAGCCTGCAAGGTTTGTTTCATTCTGCAAAAGTACCAAAATATCTTTTTCGCCTGCAAATGCGTCCAGTGTGTGGTTGATGTATTCCTTTGTCAGCATGCGGTTTGTGCCGCCGTATAGAAGTATACAGTTCTGCCCGTTTTTGTCCACCTGTATGATGGCGTGTCCGTTCGGGGAGTCTGCCCGCTGCAGAAGGGAAACGTCCACGCCGTTTTCCCGCAGCTTGTCCTCCAAAATGCCGCCGTCCACGCCTATGATGCCCGCGTGGTGCACAGGTATCCCTGCTTTTGCCGCCGCAATGGACTGGTTCAGCCCTTTGCCTCCGCAGTTGATAAACAGCCCAAGGGAGGACATCGTTTCGCCCGGCTGCACAAAATGCTCCACATCATATACATAATCCTTATTCAAAGAACCAAAATTCAGCAGTTTCATGCTTCTCCCTCCTTTTCCTCGGACAGCGCGCTGCGAATGCGTTCCTGCCGTTCCGCGCCGCTCTGACGCTCCTTCCATGCGATGCCTGCCAATATCAGAAATATTCCGGCGATTTTTGCAAGGCTGAATTCGCCGAAAAACACATAATCCAACACAATGGCAATTCCCAGCTGACCCATCAGCACCAGTACGGTAGAGGTCATCGCGCCGCTGTGGCTTGTCCCTATAATCAGAAATATCATTGCAACAAGCCCGCAGACGCTGCCCATGTAAAACAACAGCGGTACTTCACGAATATGGGAAAAATCCAGTTCCGCACCATTGCCCGTTATGAATATCAGGCAGAACGCAATTACAGACGCTTCGATATAATTCACCAGCGCGCCGCGTGCCGTCCCAAGACATTCCCCTGCTTTTACATTCACCATTTTGTTGATTGTATTTAAGAAACCATTGGCAACTGCCGTAATATAAAATACCATTGCTTACGCCTCCTTATCCCTGCACGACCAGAAAAATCCCTGCCATTACAAGCGCGTAGCAGGGAAGCTGCTTCAAACGGAACGGCTTTTTTTCCGTACCGAACCAGCCGTAATGATCCACCAAAGCGGAGGATATCATCTGCCCGATGACAGAAAGACTGAGCATTGCCGTTGCGCCGATGCGCAGCGTACACCAGCTGCTGCTGGAAACCATCGCAACACCCATAAAGCCTACCAGAAATACATACGGCGGCGCGCCCCGAAAGGAGAGCGGCTTTTTTTCCTTTCCTTTGATATACAGCACCAAAAGCACTGCTGCAATGGCATGCACGAAAAAGCAGATACCGAAAAGGCTGTAATAGTTTCCCAGCTGGCCGTTCAGGGATACCATAAGCCCCTGAAAAATGCCTGATAAAATCAAAAATAAAAAATACACGTTCTTTTCCTCCCGATTTTTCTTCTCTGTTTTGGCAATTTTACCATAAGCGCGCTGTTTCTTCAAGCCGCATTCCGCCGCTTGCGGAAAAAGCCCTGTGAAACAGAAAAACGGCAGGAATTTTCTGCCGGATAAAAAAATCGGGAAGGTTCTGAAAGAACCTTCCCGGTGATACGCCTGTTTATAAAGGCTGGTTTTTATCCGATTACAGTTGCGTTTGCTGCTTCTGCAGGGATTTCAACTTCAACTGCGTTGAAGTCCTTGCAAATCATGCTGACTGCTGTTTTGCTGATTTCGATTTTTGCATCGCCCGCCTCTGCGCCTGCGCTTGCCATTGCCTGATCCATAACAGTCTGCATCATAGCTGTCATGTCCATTTCGTATTTTACAACATAGCCGTCTGCATCAATCCACATTGTCAGAGGCAGGTCGCTGGAATAAAGCGCTTCCATATCGTCTGCGCTCAGGCCCATGCTTTCTACGGAACTCAGAGCACCGCTGTCCTGGATTGCTTCTTTCATGGCATCGCCTGTCAGCACGCCTTCAATCTTGGAGGCTGTTTTGCCGTTCACATCTTCTTCGCCTGTTTTGCTGAAATCGGCAATGTTTTTCAGGTACAGGTCCATGTTGCTGTTTGCGCCATACTGTGCAAGGGACTCAGCTGTTGCAGACTGTGCATACCATGCGCCGTCCATATTGATATATGTAACGAACTGGCCGTCTTTTTCTTCTGCAAACATCTGCATATCCTGACTGCCCATTTCGCCCATATCCACGGACATATCCATCTGCATCTTCAAAGGCTCGTTTACTGAGAGGATTTTTGCATTTGTAATCATATCCATGCTTTCCTCGCCCATTGCCATGCTGATTTCCATGTTCATTTCTGTTGCCATGCTTTCTACGCCGGCCATTGTTTCCTGAGCCTTTGTCAAAAGTGCTTCTACGTCTGCGGAATCAGAACCGCCCGCATTGCCGCTGTTGTCGCCGCCGCCGCAGCCTGCTGCTGTGAACGCCATTGTCATAGCCGCCGCTACTGCTAAAAATCTTTTGCTCCATTTCATAATTACTACTCCTCCTCCTTAAAAATACGCAAAAAAATTGTTACGTGTTTACTATAGCATAAATCTACGCGGGAGTTCTTACAAAATTCTTAATTTTTGTTACAAATGGAAATTTGACGGAACCCGAAAGACAAACTGGATTTTGGCAGCGGGATGTGGTATCATGCACAGGAACAGTGTCCGGCCAGAAGCCGGATATTTCCGGATATTTTTTAGGAGGAATGGCATGATTCGGGTTTCGGAGTTAAAGCTGCCGCTGGACGGCACAAAGGAACAGCTGAAAAAAAAGGCGGCGCGGGCTTTGGGCGTTGCGCCAAAAGAAATAAGGGGACTGAAAATATTCCGGCGTTCTTTGGACGCGCGGAAAAAAGATGATATTCATTATGTGTATACGGTAGATGTTTCTCTGAAAGATGAAAGCAGGATACAGGCGGACGGAAAAAAAACGGCTGCCGCGCCTGACATTGCATACAGGCTGCCGGAGGGCGGGAACATGCCGGAAAAACGCCCCGTTGTCGTGGGCTTTGGTCCGGCAGGAATGTTTGCCGCTCTGCTTCTGGCAGAAATGGGACTGCGCCCCATTGTGCTGGAACGCGGCGGCGATGTGGAGAGCCGCAGGAAGGCGGTAGAGCAGTTTTGGGAAACGGGGAAACTGGATACGGAGAATAATGTGCAGTTCGGTGAGGGCGGCGCGGGGACGTTCTCGGACGGCAAGCTGACGACCCGCATCAAAGACCTGCGCTGTCGAAAGGTTTTGGAGGAAATGGCAGAGGCGGGCGCGCCGGAGGAAATTCTCTGGGACGCAAAGCCGCATATTGGCACAGACCTTCTGCGGGGTGTCGTGCGGAATATCCGCGAAAAAATCATTTCGCTGGGCGGCGAAGTACGGTTTTATGCGAAGGTATCTGGTTTTGCGTGGGAGAATGGAAAGATACGCGCCGTTCTTCTGGAAAACGGTGAGCGGCTGGAAACGGAGGACGCTGTGCTCGCGTTGGGGCACAGTGCGCGGGATACTTTTGAACTGCTGGAACGGGAGGGCTTTGCGCTGGAACAGAAGCCCTTTGCCGTTGGCGTGCGGATTGAGCACCCGCAGGAAATGATAAACAGGGCACAGTACGGCGCAGCGGCGGAAAACCTGCCTGCCGCCGATTACCGCCTGACGTATACGACAAAAGCGGGGAGGGGCGTTTATACCTTTTGTATGTGCCCCGGCGGAATGGTTGTTGCGGCAGCTTCGGAGGAAGGGCGGCTTGCGGTCAATGGCATGAGCCTGCACGCGCGCGACGGGGAAAATGCCAATTCTGCCCTTTTGGTGCAGGTATTTCCGGAGGATTTCGGCAGCCCTGCTCCGCTGGCAGGAATGTATTTCCAGAGAGAGTTGGAGGAGAAGGCTTTTCGGGCGGGCGGCGGAGGTTATGCCGCTCCGGTTCAAAGGGTTGGCGCGTTCCTTGGGACGGCAGGGAACGGGGAAGGCGTCCGTCCGACCTACCGCCCGAGGGTTACGGAAAGCAGGCTGGACGATATTCTTCCTGCGTTTATAACGGCTGCACTGCGGGAGGCTCTGCCCGCGATGGGAAGAAAGCTGAAAGGCTTTGACAGACCTGATGCTCTGCTGACTGCTGTGGAGAGCCGCAGCTCTTCTCCTGTGCGGATACTGCGGGATGAAAATGGCGAAAGTCTGCGGTTTGGCGGCGTTTATCCTGCCGGAGAGGGTGCGGGCTATGCAGGGGGGATTGTGTCCGCGGCTGTGGACGGCATCGCGGCGGCAGAACAGATTGCTGCAAAATATGGCTGGAAAAAGGCAGAGAAGTGACTGCCGGAGAGGTGTTTTCAGGATACATTTTTCGACAGTTCTGCGGCGTTTTTCGCGGTGTATTCCGAAAAATGCGATACAAAATATGGCAGAGAATCAGATTTTTTCTTGTTATAATACGAAAACTCTGCTATACTATCAACATATGCAAAGAAAAATGCAGAGAGGTAAAGCTGTGCAGTATACTGCGGGTGGTGCGAAAAATGCGGGTTATCGCGGGAAAAGCAAAAGGACATAAACTGGAAACCATCGACGGGCTGGCAACCAGACCGACAACGGACAGAATTAAGGAAACGCTGTTCAATATGATTGCGTTTGACCTGCCGGGCTGCCGGTTTTTGGATTTATTTGCGGGCAGCGGTGCTATTGGCATGGAGGCATTGAGCCGCGGGGCGGAACAGGCTGTTTTTGTGGAAAACGCCGCCCCCTGTCAGGACGTGATTGCGCGGAACCTCGCGCATACAAAGCTGGGGGAAGGCGCGCGTGTGCTCTGCATGGAGGCGTCTGCTGCGCTGGACAGGCTGGCGGAGGAAAACGCTGCGTTTGATGTGGTCTATATGGACCCGCCTTATGAGGCAGGGCTGGCAGAGCCCATGCTGAAAAAAATATTGGAAAAAAATCTTTTGAGCGGAGACGGGTATGTGATTTGGGAACGTGCGGCGAAGCTCCCTTTTGCACTTCCTGCGGGATATGCCATTCTGCGGGAAAAGGAATATAGGACGACGGTGCTGACGTTTCTGCGCCCGGAGGATAGAACGAGATGAAAAAAGCAATTTATGCAGGCAGCTTTGACCCGCTGACGCTGGGGCATCTGGATATTATTGAAAGAGCGGCGAAGCTGTTCGACTGCCTTGTGGTGGCGGTTTTGGAAAATCCGAACAAGCAATCTCTTTTCAGCGTGGAGGAGCGTAAATGTCATCTGGAAATGGCAACGGCGCGGCTGGAAAATGTGGAGGTTGCTTCCTTCAAGGGGCTTCTGGCGGAATTTGCAAGGGAGATTGGCGCGACGGTCGCGGTCAGGGGGCTGCGTAACGCGGTGGATTTTGCGGCGGAATACCAGATGTACCTGATTAACCGGAAACTGGGGCAGGAGATTGAAACGGTCTTTCTCGCGGCAGATGAGGAACATCTTTCCCTGAGCTCCACAAATGTGAAGGAAGTTGCGGTGTTTGGCGGGAACATTGATTTTATGGTACCCCAGGAAATCAAACCGTTTATATTGGAAAAATATCAGAAGTGAGGGAAATATATGGATTCTGTACTGCAATTGTTGGATGAACTGGAGGAAGTGCTGGACAGCAGCAGGGCTGTTCCTTTCAGCAATAAAGTTTCGATTGATAAAGAAGAAATTTATGACATCATCAGCGAAATCCGTATGAAGCTCCCCAATGAATTGAAACAGTCCAAGTGGGTCATCGAGGAGCGGAATAAAATACTGATTGATGCGCAGCGGGAGGCCGATGAGATCGTAAAAACCGCTGAGGAGCGCGTAGTACGCATGATTGATGAGAACGAAGTGACGAAAAAGGCATATGAGCAGGCGGCGGCGATTATTGATTCCGCAAAAAAGACTTCCAAGGAAATGCGCCTCGGCGCGATGGAATACGCGGAGGAAATGCTGAGCGACGCGGAAAATAAACTGAAGGAACTGAAAGCTGTTGTTTACAGCGAAAGCATAAAAACGGACGATTATTTTGCCCAGACGCTGAACGTACTGGCGGAAAACATACAGGAATTGAAAATCGGGAAATGATAAAACGGTGGGGCCCAAAAGCTTCACTGTTTTTGTTTCCTGCGGAATGCCCAGAACAGCACACAGAAGAAAAACAACAACGGCAGTACGGAATGTGCCAGCGTGGAGGACACTGTGCCCGTGAGCAAAGAAAATGCGGGGACGGTGCTTTCCGCACGGCTTTGCAGAAGTGGAAACAGGGCGTGGAAAAAGAGCGCACTGAAAGCGGCGTTGCAGAGCTTTGCAAGGCAGTAATCCCGCTTGGAAAAGGGTATGCCGGACAGTACGCCGAAGGTCTGCCCGAGTATGGAAAGCCCGCCAAAGGAAACGAGAAAGGCGGCAGCGGTCAGGCGTGCGGGGAGCGCGTCGCCGGCAGTGCTCAGAAGGTACGCACCGTTTGTCATTTCCAGCAGTCCGGTACAGATTCCCTGCAAAAAACCGGAAGAAACAGGCAGGAAGGAAAACAGACGGGAAAGCAGGCGGAAAAGCCCCGATTGTTCTGCTGCCTCCGCCAGAGCGCCAAAAAGTATCATATAGCCGCCGATTTGGAGGATTGTTGTCATGGAATCGGATACAGAGGAGGAAAGCGCGTCCATTGGGGAAACAGGCACGGCGGAGGGATAACGGCGGGCAGAACTGCATGATGCGGTTTTCCTCCCGAAACGCCAGAGGATACCTGTTGCCAGTGCGCCGAGAAATGCGGAAAACAGAAGGGCATAGCCCCAGAACGGCGCGTGAAAAAATGCCGCGCCGACTGTGCCGACAAGAAAAAGCGGACCGGGGTTATTGGAAAAAACAAGAACGTGTCTGGCTTCTTCTTTGGTAAGCAGTTTTTTTTCGTAGAGCATGGCTGTAATTTTTGCACCCATGGGATAGCCGGAAAGTATGCCCAGAAAAAAGGGGAAGGCACAGATTCCGGGTAACCCGAAAAGCGGCTTCATAACGGGCTGCAAAAGACTTCCAAGCCGTTCCGCCGCGCCGAGCCGCAGCAAAAGCCCGCAGGCCGCCATAAAGGGAAACAGGGAGGGCAGAACGCGGGTGAACCAGAGGGAGGCACTTTCGGCGGAGGCGGCAAGCATAGCTGCCGGATAGCGCAGAAGGGCGAATATCAGGAAACAGGCGCATATGCTGATGGGGAGGGAACTTTTTTTCATCGGGAAAACTCCTTTCGGAGACGTTATAAAACAATCCTATGGCCGTCTGGCGGAAAACATGCGTATCCTGTAAAGGAAAAGCGGACGCCCATATTTGGGGGAGAAGGTGCGGGAATTACGCAGGATATTGAAAATGTAAAAAAAATGTAAGGATTTTTAACGGAATTGCTATTGTAATTTGACGGATACTCCGTTATGATAGATGAAACTGTATTGATTGCGGAAAATGTTCTGTCTTTCGGGGCGGAGGTTTTTCGCGGCCTGTGTCTGCCTTATGGTCCGGCACAGGAGAAGTAAGGGGGCGGATATAAAATGGCGGACGAAAATAAAACGACAGGGGCGGATTCCAAAAGCAAAAAACTCTGGATTGCGCTGCCTGTTCTGATTGCTGCGTTGGGTGCGGCAGGGTTTGGATATTTCTATTTCCAAAATGAAAAAATACGGGAAGTGATGCATTCCGAGGGGATTTATCCCGGCGTGACGATTGACGGGACGGACGTTTCCGGTCTGAGTACAGAAGAAGCATTGAAGCTGCTGAGCGGAAAATATACTACAGAGGTGGACGGCAAAACGCTGACACTGTATTATGATACAGAGGAATGGGAAATACCGTTTGAAGCCGTAGGCGTTGGCTATGATGTGGAGAGTGCGGTAGAAAAAGCCGGACGGCTCGGACGGGAAGGCACAGAAAAGGAACGCATGAAGGCTATTGGCGCGCTGCTCAGAAGCGGCGAGGATATCGCGGTAGAATATACATATAACAGCGCACTGCTGGATGAAAAGCTGGCAGAGGTTGCGGAGGAATTTGACCGCGAAGCTGAGGACAGCAAAATCACCCGCGCAAACGGCGCGTTTGATATTACGGAGGAAAAGGAAGGGCGCGCGATGAAGCGGGCGGAAACGGCGCGGCTTTCTGCGGCGGTGCTGGAAACACAGGAAAGCGGCAGGGCGGCGATTGCGGCAGATGTGACGCAGCCGGACGTGACATATGAAGACAACCAGAATGTAACGGATTTGATAGGCTCGTTTTCCACAACATATTCTGCAAATGACAGAAACCGGAACAATAACCTTGAGGTGGGCTGCCGGAATATCAACGGTACGATTCTTGCGCCGGGAGAGGTGTTTTCCGCCAATGAAGGGCTGGGGGAACAGACTGCTGCCGGCGGCTATAAAAATGCTGCTGTATACAATAACGGTAAGGTTGAGCCGGGCATGGCGGGCGGCGTCTGTCAGGTGACGACGACCATTTATAACGCCGCGATTATGGCGGAACTGGAGATTGTGGAACGACACCCGCATTCCATGACGGTGGGTTATGTGCCTCTGGGGCGCGATGCTGCGGTTGCCGGTACATATAAGGATTTGAAAATCAAAAACAATACAGATTACCCTGTTTTGATTGAGGCTTCCGCAAGCGGCGGCAAGCTGGCTGTAAACATCTACGGACACGAAACGCACAGCGCGGGCAGAAGCCTGGAATTTGAAACGGTTTACGAGGCGACGATACCAAAGCCCGCAGAGATTGTGACGGAGGACCCCGAACTGCCGGAAGGCGAACGGGAGGTCACTTCTTCGGGCAGAACGGGCTGTAAAGTCAGCGTGTATAAAAAGGTGTTTGAGAATGGCAAACAGATCAGCAAGGACTGGTTCAGCAGTTCCTCTTACCGCGCTGTGGCGGACGAGGTGAGGGTCGGCACCAAGGCGGCGGAACCGGTTGTAAACGTGCCGGAAGAAAGCGGCTATCCCAGCTGGCTGGAAGAATACCCTTCGGATTTCTATGAGGGTTATGAGCAGAATGACGCAGGGGAGTACCATGAGTTTTAAGCGATAGTATAGAAAAGAGATGGAAAGCCCTGCCCGCATTTTTTGCCTTGCGGGCGTGAAAAAAGATTCAAAACCTCTGTTTCGGCGGCGGCTGAAGGCGGCTGATACCGGAACAGGGGTTTTTCGCGGAAAGGAAGACTGAAAATGTTTGAAATCGGGAAAATCCCGCCGGAAATACTGGAAAAAATCGTTATGCGGCCCATGCGGGACAGCCGCGTAAAACGTCCGGAGGTGCTCCTGCGCCCCAAAACGGGGGAGGACTGTTCCGCTGTGGATTTTGGCGGGGAGTACTGCGTGCTTTCGGCAGACCCTATCACAGGCGCGGCGGAGGATATTGGATACCTGGCGGTGCAGATTAACTGCAATGACGTTTACGCCGCGGGGGCAGAGCCGGTCGGGCTTTTGCTGACCGTTCTTCTTCCGCCGGGAAGCGGAGAGGAACTTTTACAGGAAATTATGGACGGTGCGTTTCGCGGCGCGGGGGAGCGGAATGTAGAAATACTCGGCGGGCATACAGAGGTGACAGATGCGGTATGCAAACCGCTGGTTTCGGCGGCTGTTGTCGGCAGAACGCACGGCAGGATAATACTTTCCACAGGCGGCGCGGGACAGGGGCAGGATATTATCATGACGAAATGGGCTGGTACGGAAGGTACGGCGATTCTGGCAGAGGAAAAGGAAAGCCTGCTGAAAAAATACATGACGGCAGAGGAACTGGAAAACGCAAGGGGCTTCAAGGCTTTTCTTTCTGTGGGGAAGGAATCGGAAATTGCTTTCGCGCATGGGGCAACGGCAATGCATGATGCAACGGAAGGCGGCATTCTGGGCGCAGTCTGGGAAGTTGCGGAATGTTCCGGCTGCGGCGTGGAGGTTTTTGCGGAGAAAATACCCGTTCGGGAGGAAACCGCGAAAATCTGCGGCGCGCTGGGTATCGACCCGCTGCGGCTGATTTCCAGCGGTACAATGGTGATTGCGGCGGATAACGGGCAGGAACTTGCGGAAAAGCTGCGTCAGGCTGGCGTTCCGGCGGTAGTCATTGGGAAGGTGACAGAGAGCGGAAGGGTTCTGGTTTCCGGCGGGAAGAAAATGCCGCTGGAACAGCCGGAAACGGACGCGCTTTATGCTGCGCTGAAACGGCGGCAGGAGCGGTAAAACGATACAATGAGAATCAAAAAGGCTCCGTACAGAGGGAAAACCGCTGTGGGGAGCCTGTGTTTTTAATCCGAAAGGTTACGGTTTTTTCATGCTTTCGATTGCGTGAATTGTACACGCGAAGCCCGCAATCAATGCGAACAGCGCCGCCCCGCCCATAGCATCATTCATGCCTGAGCCCATAAAAAAACCAATCACAGAAGAAATGATGATGATACTGACAGAAATAACGGTTCTCATGTTTTAGCCTCCATAAAATTCAGAATGATTGCGGTTGATGCAGGGGCAGAGCCCGGCTGAGAGGGAACGCCTTGCGGAACTGCTCCGCCCATTCCGGCGTTCGGCTGAACAGAAGCGTCAGCGTGCTGTCCATGGGGACGATTGCTATTTCGGCCAACGGGTTCTGTATGGAAAGCGGACCGTACAAAAAGCATTCGTATCCATCTGTGTGCGGCAGGGGATATTTTAATACTTCCGTCAGAGGTATATGCCTGGGGAATCCGGAGAACACGCCCCAGACCCATTGCAAGGGTTCGCCTGCTGTGATTTCCGTCAGTTTTTTCCCGCTCAGCCAGAGGTATTCTCTGTCAAACAGTCTTTGTGTTTCGGGATAGGACGGGTAACATTCGTATGCCGTGACCAGCCAGTTATAATCGTTCTGTCTGCCTTCCATAGCGGCAAAAATGCGGGACATATCCGTGTACCAAGGTTCTCCTTTATCTAAAATCGCTCCGTAAATCATTGTTTCCTCCCAATCATGCGGCAAAACTCTGCTTATCCGTTCAGCAGCTGTTCCAGTGCGGCCAGCAGGGGCGTTTCTGTATCCGTCCGGCAGTATCCCGCGCCGCGCCGCCAGCAAAATTCACGCAGGGCAGATTCCTGCTGGCGCAGAGCCTGTTTATATGCGGAAACGGCGTGCTCGGAAAGTTCCAAATCCCGCGTTTCGCCTGTTTCGCTGTCCACAAGGCGCACCATGCCGCCCCTTTGTGGTTCGATTTCCTCCGGCGTCAATATGCGCAGAAGATACACCTCCTGTTTCTTTTCCTGAAGGAGTTTTACAGCGTCCCAAGGCGCCTGTTCGGAAAGGAAATCCGACAGGATAATGGAAACGCCGCGCCCCAGCCCGCTCCTTTCGCGTATAGCCCGCAGGTAATCCGTTCCGCCGCCGGGTTCCAGACCATCAAGAAAATCCAGCGTTTCAGAAAGCTGTCCCTTTTTTGTGATGCCCTGCTTCTGCGCCCCTGCTTTTTCGCCAAAAGCAAAAATCTGTGTGCGGTCGCCGCCGCCAGCTGCGATGTATGCCAGAGATGCGGCAAGAGCCTTTGCCATTACGGCTTTTCCGCCGAAATCCATAGATTTGCTGGTATCCAGAAAAAGATTGACTGCCGCCTGTTTTTCTTCCAGAAACAGTTTCAAATAAAGTTTGTCAAAACGCCCGTAGCCGTTCCAGTCCACCCGCCGGAGGTCGTCCCCGGGAATATATTCGCGGAAATCGGAAAATTCCAGAGAACTGCCTTTTGCGGAGGATTTGCGCCCGCCGCTGTACCCAACCGCGCCAAGCCTTTCCGTCAGACCGATGGAAAGGCGTTCCAGCTTTGCAATGTATTCCTTTGTGAAAATGGCTTTCAAATCCTCCATCATAACAACGCCTCGATAATCCCGTCTACGGTTTTTCCTTCCGCAATGCCTTCAAAATTCAAAAACAGCCTGTGGCGCAGGGCGGGTTTTGCCGCCGCCCTGACGTCCTCATAGGAAACATTGTAGCGTCCTTCCGTCAGTGCCAGTATGCGTGCCGCCTGCATGATTGCCTGCGCGCCTCTGGGGCTTGCGCCGTAGCGGATGTATTTTTTTACATCTTCGGGTGCGCCTTCGTATTCAGGGTGTGTTTTCAGCGTAACTTCCATCATGTAATCCGCCACAGGCTCCGCAATAGGCACAGTCTGCGCAATGCGCCGCAGTTCCAGCAGTTTTGCGCCGTCGCAGACTTTCTGCGGCTCCTGCTGGCCTTCCGTTGTCGTCATCATTACGATTTTGAGCAGTTCCTCTTTATTTGGGAACCCAACGTCCAGCTTGAACAAAAATCTGTCCATCTGTGCTTCGGGCAGGGGGTAAGTGCCTTCGCTTTCCAGCGGGTTCTGCGTTGCCAGCACAAAAAATGGTTCCGGCAGGGCATAGGTCGTGCTGCCGCCCGTGACGGTATGCTCCTGCATGGCTTCCAGCAATGCGCTCTGCGTTTTGGGCGTGGCGCGGTTGATTTCGTCCGCCAGAACAATATTGGAAAACACCGGTCCCTGCCGGAACTCCATCCGCATGCCCTCCCCGTCCTTTATCATGACGGACGTACCCGTAACGTCGGCGGGCATGAGGTCGGGCGTGAACTGTATCCGCGAAAACTGTAAATCCAGTACCTTTCCGATGGTTTTCACCAGCTGGGTTTTGCCCAGACCGGGCAGCCCTTCCAAAAGAACGTTTCCTCCGGCAACCATTGCGGTCAACACATCCCGTATCAATGCTTTCTGCCCGATGATGGCTTTGCCGATTTCCTGTTCTATTGCTTCAAAATCCTGCCGGAAAGCGAGGATAGCTTCTTCTGTCATATACGTTGCTCCTCTCTGTTTTGTTTTACTGCTTCAATTATAAAACGATTTTTCCCACAACGTCAATGAAAGAGGGGAAATGTAAGGGTTTCCACAGAAAATATTTCGTTTTTCTTAAAGAATGGGGAGATAAAACACTTTGTGCGCATTTTCACGAAACGATGGAAACGCTATTGTACTTTTTCGAGGTTTATGGTATCATGTTTTTACATAAATATTGCCAGGGATTTTCTGCGGGAATTTGCTGCGCAGACAGCCTTGGAACGGAAAAAAGCGGCAGGAAAGCGGAGGAAAAAAGCGGTATGAACATGGTTGCTACCAGTGCCTTCAGGGAAGGCCGAAAAGAGATCGCGGATAAATTACTGCGCCGCCATTTCTTAGCGGGAGTGGGAATGGCTTTTTTGATTGCTGTTTTGGAGGTCGTGCTGTATTTTGTGGAGGAGAGCGCGGGGCTTTTGCAAGATGGGCAGACAGCGTATTTATACAGGTGCGTGCTGCTGCCAACAGGTCTGGATATTGTTGCCGTCTGTATTGTGCTGGGCGTCTGGCGGTTTATGAAACACAACCGCGTGATGGCATATGCCGTATCGCTGATGCATATGTTTTTTGCGTTCATTGTGTATTCTACACATATCCAGTTTCCGTCTCTGTATATCTTTTTTGCTATCGCCATACTGCTGACAACTGCATACGGCGATGTGGTCATGACAAGCGTTGTGACGGCTTTGAGCATTATTCTGAAAGTCATTTCGGATATCAGTCCGGCGGCATACCCGATACGCTCGCTTTCCTCAGCGATAGATTTCCGGCTGGAACGCCAGAACTTTATCGTATCCCTGATTGCGTTGGGAGCGTTTTACATCATCTGCCTTGTGATGATTGCCATTGAACGGGAGAAAAATGCGCTCAGCATACAGCAGGAGCGGGAAAATGTGCAGCTTTTCCAGAAAATCATGACCGATACGCTGACAGGTGTGCATAACCGCAATGCGCTCCGCCTGAGTTTTGACAGGGTTATTGCGGATAAAACGGGAACGGAATATATTCTTGCAATGCTGGATATTGATTATTTTAAGAATGTAAACGATACTTATGGGCATCTGGTCGGAGATTCCTACCTGCAGGCTCTTGGCAAGGTGCTGGACCATGTGCCGGACGCGGAGGCGTTCCGTTTCGGCGGGGACGAGTTCTGCCTGCTTTTTACGGGCTGTACCCGAAAACAGGTGGAGGAACGCTGCAAGGCGGCGCAGGAAAAATTCCTTGGGAATGACCTCTGTAAGAAATATGCTGAAGTTAATGTCAGCTTTGGGCTGGCGCAGTATGATAGAAAAATCACCCCTTCGGAATGGGTGCAGCATGCGGACCACGCGCTTTATGAAGCGAAGAAAAACCGCGGCTCAATCTGCTACTACCAGCCGGAGGAAACGGAATAACAGAAAAATAGCGGCTTCTCAAAAAGGAAAGCCGCTTTTTCGTTATTCATCTTTTCCGACCGCAAGAACGGCAGCCGAAGCAATGATAATCAAAGCTGTCAGTATCAGGGCAGCCAGACAGGGACCGCTTTCTGCATAACGCCATGCATTAGTATGCCATGAACCGGCAGCCTTTTCTAAACCCTGCAGGACTCTCAGCATGTAAATTTCCAAAGACAGGCAGAGCCCGCCCCCAATCATTCCTATTAGCCCAACTGATTTTTTCATATATTTTCTCCAATCCCTGAAAAACATTTTATCCGTATATACCATTGTCAAGCGAAGGTATAAAAACCAGCGCAGATTTCTTCTTTGTACGCCAACAGAGCTTCATATTCTGCTTTCTGTTCCGCATTAGCGGGGTCATACTGCACATCAGAGGCATTCACACAGAGCCAGACTGCATTGTTATCTCTGTAAATTTCTGTGTAGGGGACTGCAAAATTTTCCCTGATTTCATTTTCCCAGTCCTGCAAATCAAACCGCGCCAGAGAAAAGACAAGCATTTCGACTGACGGGTCGTAAAAATGAAGCATCGCGGTTACGTCATTCTGGCTTTCCAGAACATGAAAAACATTTTTTGCACAGCCTTCCGGCAGGAGCACGCCCGCACGCAGACTGCCGCTTTCATGGAGGATACGGTCTTTGTCCATAAAATATGCCGTTTTTGTATTCCCATTCCATCGCATTTTCAGGCCGGCCTGCTCCGCAACAGCCTGCACAAAGGGCAGGGCAGAACTGCCGCTTTCCGCCGTAATGCCGCACTGCGCCGCCATCTGCCGCACCGGAAGCATGGTAATATTATTTTGCTCAAAAATATTTCTAACATTCCGTTCTGTCTGCATTTCCCCGTTTACGACTATGGCTGTATGCTCCATAGTAAGCACCTGCGCATTTGCGGCAAGTGCCGGCATTGTGAACAGCCCTGCTGCCGCCAGCGTGAGAAGCCATTTTTTCATGTCATGTACCTCCTTTGGTCAGTCATGCCAGTTGTTGACCGTCCGGACGATTTCAGCTTGGATACGCTCCACTTCCTCAATTCTTACCGCTGAAATCCTCCGGCATTCTGCTTCAAAATCAATTCCAGGGAACAGCTTTCTCAGCAGACGGTTCACCTCAGGCGATGCGCCCATACCTGCTTTTACCAGCTCTGATGCCGGAAACAGGCTGAGGGCGGATTTTAAGACCATCTGCTCTACATTTTTGATTTGCTCGAAATTCCGGATTTCTTTCATTTCCGACCGCCTTCCTGTGAATATCATTCTGTTTCCAGCAGGATTTCAACACGCCGGTATGTTGCGCCGACTTCTTCCTGTCCCTGTGTCTGCCATTCGATTTCGCCGATAGTGCCCAGCTCTGACAAAAATGCTCCTAAATTTTCCACAGGAATCATAACGGAAATGCTGGAGCCGTCCGCACTTTCCTCGAAACCCGCATGATTTTCTGCTGCCTGAAGCACAGAGCCGTATATGTCCGTGCCGCTGTTTTGCGGGCGCAGTTTCAGTGAATCACCCGATTTCGCTTCTGCCGCAGAATCCGGCGCAATGCTGTTTTCTGCGGATTCCTTTTCGTCTGCGGCTTTTGCCAGAGCAGGTGCAGCCGTTGGTGCAGACAGCGATGCGGTTTCCGGCACAGGTGCGGAGCGGAGCATAGGATTCGGTGTGCTTTCCGGCTCGGGCTGTGCAGGTTCCTGCGGTGCTGTGTTTACCGCTTCATTTGTCATGATGCGTGCCGTATCTTCTGCTGCGGGCATATTTTCCAAATCTGCATTTGGCGTCTGCGCTGTTTTCTCCATGCCGCCCGCTGCCGTGACAAGTGCCGCAGCATCTTCCGGCGCGGTGTCCGTTTGGACGTTTTCCGCTCCGCCCTCGTCAGGCAGGTTGGACGTAAGCTGTACAGGTTCCGACGGAGTTTGTCGCATATTCATGGCGCCGTTGATTCCTCCGACAGCCGCAACGACCAGAACAGCCGCTGCTACAAGGCTCAGCCCTTTCCAGCCGTGCCGCTGTTTTTTGCGTTGTTTTTTTTCTGCTTTTGCTTTTTGCAGAATCTCCGTTTTCCGCACGACTTTCCACTCCACAGGGGGCGTGCTGACGTGGTTCGGCAATATTGCTGTTTCGTCCGATTCGTCTGTTTCCTCCGCCAAAGAGCCGGCCGCCGCAATTTTCTGCATCAGTTCTGCATGGTAGCCCTCCGGCAGCTCCGCTTCGGGGAGGGAACGCAGCGTTTCCATAACGGCCATATGTTCTGACGCGGCTTTTCGGCATTCCGGACATTCTGCCAGATGTGCCTTGATTTCCGCGGATTCTTCTGGCGTTGTTTCCCACTCCATATAGATCCAGAGAAGATCCCTGCATTCTTTACACTTCATGGAACCGTCCCTCCTTTCTTTTCTTATGACGGAGCGAAACGCCATTCCGTTCCCTGTTTTTTAATATTTCTTCTTTTAATTGACTGCGCGCGCGGCAGATGCGGGATTTTACTGTACCCAAAGGCATTTCCAGCGCTTCTGCGATTTCCTCATAGGAAAATCCGCGGATATCGCGCAGCGTTACAGCCGCTTTATGTTCAGGGGAGAGCTTTTCCATAGCAAGCAGTATTTCCCGTTGTTTTTCCTGCCGCATGAGTGCCTCCTCCGGCGTTTCCCGCTCATCGGCAATCTGTAATGCCCATGCGCCTTCTTCGTTCTGCATCTCCTGTTCTAAAGAAAGGCTTGGTTTGCCTTTGCGTTTCCGCATTTCATCAATGCAGGCGTTTACCGTTATCCTGTAAATCCATGTGGAAAACGCGGCGCGTTCATCAAAATTGGGGATACTCCGGAAAACCTTCAAAAAGACTTCCTGCGAAATATCCTTTGCGTCCTCACTGCTGCCAGCCATGCGCAGCGCGATATTATAAACCCTTTTTTCATGTGCAAGCACAAGCTGTTCAAACGCCGCCATATCTCCGCGTTTGGCCAGAGAAATCAGTATTTTTTCCGACTGCTCTGTCATCGGCATATCCACATCTGTCACCTCCGTTCAAAAAAGCTGACGGCAGCGTCTTTTTACCCCTGCCGTCACTGTTCTATCTCATTCTATCATATGTCCATATCCGCAACAAGCATTATTTCTGCGGCTTTCCGCCTCAAAACGACGTTGTTTTTACGGCTTGCAGATGCCGCAGGGCTCGTAACCGTCGGCAGTCAGTTTCTCCCGCGTGCCGGAATAGTTTTTGCGGTTTTCTTCTTTCAGTTTTCCCACGCCGGAACAATCGGGCTTATGGAATTTTTTGGAACTTGTGTTCAGAACATATTCCATTGTTTTGCCGGTTTCGGGTTCCGCGCTGTCAGCGGCGCGGCTGTCGCCTGTGGCGTAATCAATCGCGACGCCCGGCTGTACGTTATAGCAATAAACGCAGAAGCAGATGCCCTCGCCGTCATCTTCCACAGACTGCGCTTCAATCAGCACGCCGTCAGCTACAAGGTTTTCCCCTGTGAAAACGGGCGTTACGCGATAGAGGACATGGTTCTCCGTTTCTTTTATGTAGTCGGCAGCCATGTTTTCAAATGGCAGCATGCCGTCCACGTTCAGGTAGCGTGTTCCGGTAATCAGGTTGCCCGCGTTCGCATTTTCGCCTGTCAGCTGGAACCCAATGAGATGGCAGCGGTTATAAAGGTATTTCCCTTCCACAAAGTCATATTTCATGGTCTGCCAGCCGCTGGGCTTTACCTGTCCGATGGATTTGCGTTCTTCGGTCGGCATCAGGTCGACGCCGATATTGGCAATGGCAACGCCGCAGCGGCCCAGAGAATCCAGTTCACTGTATGTTTCATAAGATTCTGTTACAAAATCCTCCTCACTGAACAGAGGGATATTGCCGTTGATTTCGACAAACGGCACGCCGTCATACTCCGGCAGGGATTCCAGTGTAGCAGTCTGCGCGGGGGCGGGCTGTGAAACGCTGGCGTTAACGCCGGAACATGCGCTGAACAGCAGAGAAAGAACAAGTATCAGCGGCAGAAATATTTTTTGTTTTTTCATTTGACATAAACCTCCTCTGTAATCGTTTCATGGGAATGGCCTTTGAAATCTTCTGCGGAAACGCGTTTCCAGCCATGTTCCGCAAGCGGTATGGAAAAATGCAGGCTGGCGGGATATCTGCGGTTCCAGCGGTAAAGTATGAGCTTTTCTATGCGTTCCTCATACGGTGCGGGGTCTGTGGTTTCTGCAAAGCAGAAATTATCTGCGCCTGCATGTTCCAGAAAGCCTTCATCTATTGTAAAATCTGCGCTTTCTTCCGGAGAAAACTGCTTCGCGGAATAGGCGTTCAGCCAGAGTTTTCCGCCGGAAAGCCGCAGGAGCCGTTCCCGCAGAAGCCTGTCCTGACTTTGTCTGCGGTTCGCAAATGCCATGCCGTTGTCATCATCTGTGCATACTATCAAAATCATTTGTTTGTTCACCTCTGTTTTATTATATAATTACAGTATAACATGAATTTTGAAGGAGCCGCAAACAATATACCGAAAATCAGGGCAAAAACCGGAAAAATTCTTGATTTTCCGCTTTTGTCATAGCTTCGGAGGATATATTTTCATTCCTTCCGCCTTTGTTTTGTGGTATGATGAGAAACAGAGAAATGAAGAAAGGATGATACATTTGCGGGCTTCGGCTGGGCTTTATATACACATACCGTTTTGCAGACAGAAATGCCTGTACTGTGATTTCCCATCGTTTGCGGGGCGTGAGGAATTACAGGAGCGTTATACGGTGTCGCTTTTGGCGGAAATCAGGCGGCGTGCGCAGGCGTGTCAGGACAGGGAATTTCAGTCTGTATTTTTTGGCGGAGGTACGCCGACCGCACTCCCTCTGCCGCTTTTGGAACGGCTGGCGCGGGAGGTTTTTGCATTGTTCCATATTGCGGAAGGGGCGGAGATTACGACGGAGGCAAACCCCGGCACGCTGAGCCGCCAAACGGCGCAGGCACTGCGGGGCATGGGCTTCAACCGTCTGAGCATCGGCGTACAGGCGTGGCAGAATCGTCTTTTGAAGCGGCTGGGGCGTATCCATACCATTGAGAAATTTTTGGAGAATTACCGTATCGTGCGGGAGGAAGGCTTTCAGAATGTGAATGTTGACCTGATGTTTGCCCTGCCGGGGCAGACGCTGGCGGAATGGCAGGAAACGCTGGAACAGGCGGCGGCGTTGGAACCGGAACACATTTCGGCGTACAGCCTGATTTTGGAGGAGGGCACGCCATTTTACCAGGAATGGGAGGAAGGAAGGCTGACAACGGTTCCAGAGGACCTGGACAGGGAAATGTACCATTTTGCGGTAGATTTCCTTGCAGAAAAAGGCTATGCACAGTATGAGATTTCCAACTTTGCCAAGTCCGGCAGACAGAGCCGCCATAACCGTATTTACTGGCAGGCGGAGGAATATCTCGGGCTGGGGCTGGGCGCACATTCCTTTTGGAACGGGGAAAGGCTCCATAACCCTTATGACATTGAGGAATATATGCAGGCAGGGGGGATTCCGGAACGGCTGGAACAGGACAGGGAAAAAATTTCGGAACAGGACGCGCTTGCGGAATTTATGTTCCTTGGACTGCGGCTGACGGAAGGCGTTACCTTTGCCGCTTTCAGGGAGCGTTTCGGCAGGAAAATGCAGGACGTCTATGGCAGCCAGATTGAAAAGCTGACGCAGCGGGGGCTGCTTGCGGCAGATGGGGCAGGAATACGCCTGACGCGCCGCGGTGTAGATGTAAGCAATGTGGTGTTTGGGGAATTTCTTTTGTAGATAAAAAAGGGAGGGGAACGATGTCAGGATTGACGGAAATGATGAATATAGGCAGGGAAATGGCGAGAAAACTGGAATCCGTTGGGATTGGTTCTGCGGAAGAACTTCAGGAAATTGGTGCGAAACAGGCGTTTTTCAAATTGAAGGAGGTATATCCCAATGTCTGTCTGGTGCATTTATATGCACTGGAGGGCGCGGTACAGAATACGGAGTATAACCGCCTTTCGGAGGATACGAAAAAGGAATTAAAGGCATTCAGCGATTTTTTAAGGGGGTAATATGTGATGAAAGATTTGGAGGAAATCAGAAAGGATATTTGGAGCACGGAAGATGTTGAAGAAAGGAAGAAGAAAATTGTACAGTACATTCTGGAATCCATGAAGGAGCCGCGCGATTTTGAGGAGGAGGATTCCGGCATTGCGGAGCGGTGGGAAATAGTTCCGGACGAACAGACGGAGCGGAGTGAAAGTGAAGAAGGGAAGAAAATACTGGAATTTTTGCAGGAAAAAGTCACAGTCGGCATGAAACTGCCGGAACTGGTCGATGTGTTTGAAAAAATGACGGAAATCTCCGTTGGCGACTGGGAGGATTGGGAAGATATGACGCTGTTTGAGGCGGGTACATTTCCCTTTACAGGCAGGCCGATGTTTACGGTTTCTCTTGTGCGGCAGTTTCCGAATGATGAAGATGAATTTTACCAGCTGCATCTGAACGTTTTGTTTTTGCCGGAGGAAAAGACAAGAGGGATTTCTTTTTCAGAATGGAGCCAAAGTGTAGACGGAGACTTTTTCACGTTTGTACGGGAAACGGATATTTATTCTCTGATGAAAGATGAGGCGCACGCTGAAGTCAATATCTATCTGGACGAAACATGAGTTTAAAAAGAGAAATGGGAAAGACGCGGAACATACCGATGCAGCTGTGTTTTCGGTCTGTATGTAAGAAAAGAGAAATTTTTGAAAATAGCACTTGACATTGGCAGATTCAAGTGCTATCTTAATGTATAGAAATTAGCACTCGATAGCGGTGAGTGCTAATAAACCGGAAAGGAGGCGGCAAAGTGGCTCTGAATGACAGAAAAATACAGATATTGCAGGCAATCATCAATAACTATATTGAAACAGCGGAGCCTGTCGGTTCCAGAACGATTGCGAAAAAATATAACCTCGGAATCAGCTCGGCGACCATACGGAATGAAATGAGCGATTTGGAGGAAATGGGCTTTATATTGCAGCCGCATGCTTCTTCCGGGCGTATTCCGTCGGATATGGGTTACCGGCTGTATGTTGACCACCTGATGCAGAAAAAGGAGCTGGGTGAGGAAGAACAGAGGTATCTGCAAAGCGTTATTTCTCGCGATATCAGCCAGATTGACTTTCTGATGGAGGAAACTGCAAAGGCGCTTTCCATACTGACGAATTATACGACGATTATCTCTGAGCCAAAGGGACAGCGGACAAGGATTAAGCAGATACGCCTGATTCCGCTGGACAGTGCGTCCGTACTGCTGGTAATTGCTACGGAAGGAAATTTTATTAAAAACCATGTGATAAAAATGGGCTGTGTGCCTACGGAAGAAAAAATTTTCGATATCGGTATCTGCCTGAACCGGCTTTTGCAGGGCTGCGCCCTGCGGGAAATAGACACACCGCTGGTTGCTAGAATGCAGGAGGAGCTTTGGGAATACCGCGAACTGCTGCCGCCGATTTTGAAAGCGATTGAAACAACAATGCGCTCCGCTGAAAAGGTGCAGCTGCATATGAGCGGAACGAAAAATATCCTTGCGTTTCCGGAATTTGCGGATATACAGAAAGCAAAGTCACTGTTTCAGGCATTGGAGGAGAAGGACGTTCTGGTAACGCTTTTGGAGGAAAGCAAACACAACGATTTGCAGGTTTTGATTGGCAGCGAGAATACAGTGCAGAGCATGCAGGATTGCAGCGTGATTACGGCGACATATAAAATGGGGGACAATACGCGGGGAACAATCGGTATTGTCGGCCCGACAAGAATGGATTATTCGCAGGTCATTTCCGTATTGAACGGAATGGTGCAGAATATAGAAAAAGTGTTGAAGAATCTATCCGATGGGGATAAGAATACCTAGGAGGGAAAAGCGTGGAGGAAATGAGAAAGGACGAAGCAATAGAGGAGCAGGACGCACGTCCGGAACAGGAAGAAACAGCCGCTGAGGTTTTGGAGGACGCGGAAGTTTTGGAACCTGCGGAGGAGGAAGCGGACAAAATCGCTGCGCTGGAACAGCAGGCAGCGGATAATCTGGATAAATACCAGCGGTGTCTGGCGGAGTTTGACAATTTCCGCAAGCGTACAGCGAAGGAAAAAGCCGCGATGTATGACGATGGCGTACGGGATACTGTGGAGAAGCTGCTTGGCGTTGTAGATAATCTGGAACGGGCAGTCATGGCGCAGGAAGGAAAGACGGACGAAAACGATGCGTTTTTCAAGGGCGTGGCAATGACGCTGAAACAGTTTCAGGAGATATTGCACAGCATGGGCGTGGAGGAAATTAAGGCTTTGGGCGAGAAGTTTGACCCGAACCTGCACGCGGCTGTTGCGCATGAGGACGATGAGAATTACGGGGAAAACGAAATCATTCTGGAGATGCTTAAGGGCTACCAGTATAAGGAGCGGGTTATCCGCCACAGCATGGTGAAGGTGGCGAATTAAGAGAAAGACCCTGAGGGCTCTGCCCTCAGACTCCCGCAAGGGGCACCGCCCCTTGACCCGATTTGCCGTCACACTTTGTGTGACGAGGAGGATAAATTGAAAAACCATCAAACTCAAAAATGTGGATAAAATTCAATAGATTTTGTCAAGGAAAACGAAGTTTTCCGGCAAAAGTTTTTGCCCCGCTTTTTTCAAAAAGCGGGTGGGGTCTGGGGCAAAGCCCCAAGAAAAAGAAAAACATCATTTGATTTTAGGAGGAATAGATTATGGGAAAAATTATCGGTATTGACCTTGGTACAACAAACTCCTGCGTGGCAGTTATGGAGGGCGGCCAGCCCGTTGTTATCGTAAACAGCGACGGCGCAAGAACAACCCCGTCTGTTGTCGGCTTCGCGAAAAACGGCGAACGCCTGATTGGCGAAACAGCAAAGCGTCAGGCAATCACAAACCCTGACAACACCATCAGCTCCATCAAGCGTCACATGGGCGAAAGCTATAAAGTAGACATCGAAGGCAAGCAGTATTCCCCGCAGGAAATTTCCGCAATGGTATTGCAGAAGCTGAAAGCCGACGCGGAGAGCTATCTGGGTGAAACAGTGACAGAAGCCGTTATTACGGTTCCCGCTTACTTCAACGATGCGCAGAGACAGGCGACAAAAGACGCGGGACGTATTGCGGGGCTTGACGTAAAGCGTATTATCAATGAGCCGACCTCTGCCGCTCTGGCTTACGGTCTGGACAATGAAAAAGAACAGAAAATTATGGTTTATGACCTTGGCGGCGGTACGTTTGACGTTTCCATTATCGAAATCGGTGATGGCGTTATCGAAGTTCTGGCGACAAACGGCAATACGCGCCTTGGCGGCGACGATTTTGACCAGAGAGTCATTGATTTCCTTGCGGCAGAGTTCAAGAAAGCGGAAAACATGGACCTGACAAAAGACAAAATGGCGATGCAGAGGCTGAAAGAGGCCGCTGAGAAGGCGAAAAAGGAACTTTCTACCGTTACAACAACAAATGTCAACCTGCCGTTCATTACAATGAATCAGGACGGCCCCAAACATCTGGACGTAACATTGAGCAGGGCGAAATTTGACGAACTGACAGCGGATCTGGTAGATGGCACAATGGGCCCTGTACGTCAGGCTCTGTCCGATGCCGCTCTTTCCGCTGGTGACATTGATAAAGTGCTGCTGGTAGGCGGTTCCACAAGAATTCCCGCTGTCCAGGACGCTGTGAAGAAATACACAGGCAAAGAACCGTTCAAGGGTATCAACCCGGACGAATGTGTAGCGGTGGGCGCGGCAATTCAGGGCGGCAAGCTGGCTGGTGACGCCGGTGCGGGCAGTGTGCTCCTGCTGGACGTAACGCCGCTTTCCCTCGGCATTGAAACGCTGGGCGGCGTGGCAACAAAGCTGATTGACAGGAACACAACGATTCCGACAAACAAAAAACAGGTATTCTCTACGGCGGAGGATAACCAGACGGCGGTTGACATCCATGTTGTGCAGGGGGAACGCCCTCTGGCGCGTGATAACAAGACGCTGGGACAGTTTAAGCTGGACGGCATCGCACCTGCAAGGAGAGGCGTGCCGCAGATTGAGGTAACGTTTGACATTGACGCGAACGGCATTGTAAACGTATCTGCGAAAGACCTTGGCACAGGCAAGGAACAGAAAATTACGATTACAGCAGGCTCAAACCTGAGTGAAGAAGAAATTGACCGCGCTGTGAAAGAGGCAGAACAGTTCGCAGAAGCTGACCGCAAGCGCAAAGAAGCGATTGATGCGAAAAATGAGGCAGATTCCCTGATTTTCCAGACGGAGAAAGCACTGGGCGAATTGGAAGGCAAGCTGGACGACGGCGAAAAAGCCGCTGTGGAAGGCGAGCTGGACAAACTGAAAGACCTTGTGAAAGATATGAACGCGGAGACCATGACGGAAACAGACGTAGCGAATGTAAAGGCGGCAACAGAGGCTCTGACGCAGGAGTTCTACAAAATTTCTGAGAAGCTCTATCAGCAGGCACAGGCTGCTCAGGGTGGTGACGCACCGCAGGACGGCGGCAGTGACGGAGATGTGGTTGACGGCGAAGGAAAAGAATTGTAATATAAAAAGGCAGTGCAATCGACAAAGCGGCAGGGGCGCAAAGGCGGAAGCTGGAACGCCCTGCCTTTGCTGTTAAAAAGATAAGACCTTGGAGGCGCTGCCTCCAAACCTCCGCAAGGGACTTCGTCCCTTGACCCGTTTTCAGCCGCATTTCTTGCGGCTGGGCTGAAAATTTGTATTTTAGAAAAATTTTGTGCGGAAAACGGAGTTTTCCGAAATGAAGTTTGGGGTTAAGCCCTTTTCAAAGGGCTTGCAGAGGTTTGGGGACAGAGTCCCCAAGGTTTTCTAAAGTGGAAACCGATAAGGCGGTGAGAAGGTTGGCAGATAAAAGAGATTATTACGAGGTGCTGGGGGTACAGAAAAACGCTTCGGAGGCAGAACTGAAAAAAGCCTACCGTAAAATGGCGGTGAAATACCACCCTGACCAGAACCCCGGCGATAAAACAGCCGAAGAAAAATTCAAAGAGGTCAACGAGGCGTACGAGGTGCTGAGTGACCCTGATAAACGTGCGCAGTATGATCAGTTTGGCCACTCAGCCTTTGAGCAGGGCGGCATGGGCGGCGGATTTTACGGCCAGGGCTTCGACATGGGCGATTTGGGCGATATTTTCAGCAGCATGTTTGGCTTTGGCGGCGGTTTCGGCGGCGGCAGTGCGCGCAAGAATGGCCCCCGCCGCGGCAGGGATATAAACGTCAATATCCAGCTGGCGTTTGAGGAGGCTGTTTTTGGCTGCAAAAAAGAGATTTCCGTCCCGATTGCGGACGAATGCGACACCTGCCATGGTACGGGCGCGAAGGAAGGCACGCATGCTGAAAGCTGCTCGAAATGCGGCGGAACAGGGCAGGAGCGTGTGGTACAACAGTCTATGTTCGGCGCGGTGACTTCTGTGCGGACGTGTTCCCAGTGCCATGGCACTGGCAAAATCATCAAAGAGCCATGCGGCACCTGTAAGGGTACGGGACGCGTGCGCAAAACGAAAAAATACGAGGTCAATGTACCGCAGGGCATCGACAACGGACAGACCATACGTCTGGCCGGCAAGGGTGAGATTGGCGAAAATGGCGGCGGTTACGGCGACCTGCTTGTGACGGTTTATGTCCAGCCGAACAGGGTATTTGAACGCAGAGGGTACGATATTTACTGTGATGTGCCGATTACGTTCGTTCAGGCGGCTTTGGGCGGCGAAATCATCATTAAGACCATTGACGGCGAACAGAAATATACTGTGAAACCGGGGACACAGCCGGATACCGTTGTGACACTGAAAGGCGTTGGCGTACCGAATCTGCGTAACCCGAAAACACGCGGAAATCAGATTATTACATTGAAGGTAAAAATTCCGACGGAAATGAGCGAACGGCAGAAAGACCTGCTGCGGCAGTTCTATGACGAAGGACATACCGAGCCCGCTTCAGCGGCAAAAGGAGAGGAAAAAAAGAGCTTCTCTGAAAAAATGAAAGGGCTGTTTAAGGAATAGGCGGCAGGGCGGAAGAAAAGAAGATTTTATGAAAGGAAGGGCTGGAAAACGGAGGTTTTTCGGCTCTTTTTGATTCTGAAGAAATTCTTAAAAATTTGCTAAAGAAAAGTGAAGGAATCGATGCTATACTGGGGAAAAAGAAAGGGTGAGAAAAGATGAAGGCAATGGGACTTGTGTTTTCTCTTTGTGTGGCGGCGGTGTTTTGCGCTGGCTGTGCAGGCGGGCAGGCGGATACGGCAGGACAGACGATTGTGCTGGAAAATGTTGCGTTAATGGAATATGCGGATACGGGGTGGCCGTATTTCCATGATACGCTGAAAAATAATACGGAAAAGACGATTACAGCGGTGGAAACGGCAATGCTTGCCTATGATGCGGAGGGCCAGCCGCTGGAACTGTACTGGGATTTCATGGATTCCGCTGCGGAACCGAAATATGGACATCTGCGATATGAGGATATGGAACTTCTGCCTGACGAAACGAAGGACGAAGATGGTGGCTGGACGCTGTATGACGGGGAGAAAATGGAGGGCTGGCCTGTGCGTGGGGACGGCGGCCCCAATAAAGCGGAATATGGGCTGTTTTGCGTGAAACGTGTGGAATTTGACGACGGGACGGCGTGGGAAAACCCGGATTACGCAGACTGGCGGGAGAAATATCAGGGAAAGGCGCAGGACGTGGCTTCTTTGCAGGAATATTACCCGATAGAATATTGCGTATTGCCGGCGGAATAAAAGGCGGTTGCGGAGCGGCTCTGCGGGTTATAAAGAAAGGTGGAATGGGTTATGAAGTTTGGGAAGATTTTACTTTTATCCTGTGTGACGATGGGAATGACAACAGGGTGTGTTTCTGTCGGCAACAAGGGAATGGGCGAGCTGACGGAGGAGGAACGGGCGGAGGTCCGGCAGGAGCTTAACGAGGCCGCGCGGGAAATACAGGCCATGCTGGACGAAGTGGAGGGCGAAATGCAGGCGGAACTGAATGAGGCGTCAACGGAATTATATGCCGCATGGGACGAGGTATCCGCAGAGATGTATGCCGCATTGGACGAGATAAGGGCGGAACTGGAGGACGCGGACTGGGTCAGGGGGATGATATGCGAAGATGAACGTCCCAGAAAGGTGCTCTGGCGGCAAGGGGACGCGGAAGCTGAAATTGTGGACAGGGTGGAATTTGCAGACAGCCTTGCGCTGGAGGACTGGAAAGTCAGTGAAAAAAGTACGGAAGGGCTGACGGAAAGCGCGGCGGTTCTGGTGCAGTGGAAAAAATCCATCGGGCTTCTGGACGGCTGGAAAAAGGAATATGTAGATATCGGCTTGATTACGGCGTATGAGGATTCCAGCCTTGTGGCTGTTGAAATATGCGCGATGGACGATGTTTTCGGGAAAATGCAGGGGCTGCTCAAAGAGAACGGAACAGGAGAGGCGTTTACTATCGTTTATGAAGTGCCGGATAAAGCACTGGAATCATTGAGAGGGTCTGCGGAGAAATAAGGGTATGTGTTGCAGGGAAAGCCAAAAAAGTCCCTGTTTCCATATATCGTAACAATGGTTATGAAAGGAGAAGCCTGCGTTATTCTGACAGAGAACGCAGGCTTTTTTCATTTGACAGTTTCAGCGGGCAGAGCTGGGGGAGAACCGGCAGTTGATTGTTTTTTGCAGGAATAGTATAATAAAAATAAGCAGGAGAGCCGGCAGTGTGCGTTTGAAACGCTTTTGTCTGCTTTGTGGAAATGATGCGGAACAGGTGCTTTAAAATATGACAGGAGGTTTGCTTTATGAGGGAACGCGATCTTGAGCTTCTTAAAATCCGGCTGGAGGAAATCAAAAAAATGGGCTGGGTGAAAAACCAGCGGCCCGGAAATACCGGCGGCGTTGGCAATACATTGGAAGATTTGCTTGACGTGGCAGAAAATAACCTTCAGGCACCTGATTTCGGAGAATGGGAATTAAAGAGCCAGCGCGCAAGTTCGGGGTCACTGCTTACGCTGTTCCATTATGAGCCAAAGCCGAGAAATACGTCGATTGTCCGCGATGTGCTTCTGCCGTTATATGGCTGGCCGCATCAGAAAGCAGGAATGCAATATCCGGCAGATGAAAAGAGTTTCCGCCAGACAATCAATACCACCTTTTACAGCGAAAGAGGGTTTACAGTTCATATCGACAGGAAAAATCAGCGAATCCTTGTTTCATTTGATTATTCCATGATACAAAGCCGCCATGCGCAATGGCGCGACTATTTGAAAGCGGGAGTAGGAACGGGTGATATCCAGCC